>NZ_JAIQXV010000013.1 GCF_020166415.1 Deinococcus multiflagellatus | reverse complement strand
ACAAGGAACGCAATAAGGTGGAGCGCCTGGTCAACCGCTTCAAGAGCTTTCGGAGGATCGCGACTCGTTATGACAAACGGGCCCGCTGTTTTCAAGCCTGGCTGACGATCGCTTCCATCTTGCTGTGGTTGTGAGGCTCAGTCCATATCTGTCATGCACAGCAGCCACAGGCGCTTCTTGAAGCTGTCCAAGCCAATCCAGGTCCCATCCCATGGACCACCAGAAAACCAGGGTGACCAATCCTGTACGGAATGATGAAACCAGTGGTACCGCAGGTCACCCTGAAGGGCATCGACGGCCTGCCCAGCGATTGACTTCGCCTGACGGAGGGACCCTTCGAATGACCGGTAAGGGCCACCTGAGAACACAGCGCGTGCCAAGCTTGCTTCCAGGTCGAAGACATCCACGACAGTGCCGGTGATGGCCGGTTCCATCGCGTCGGGGAGCTCAAGTACAGGGAGCACTCGGCGGACCTCAGGATGCGCTAGGAATCCATTGGGCAGATCGAGCGGCTGTCCGGTGAGATGACGATGCTCAATAAAATGATCGAGCACAGGATGGTTTTCGTATTGAAACCAGGCGAAGAGCGCGCCACCGTTGAGCCGCGGAGTCTCTAATCTTCGAAGGAGTTCGTCCACGGCCTGCGGCTGGTCGGGAATATGGGTGAGCTGCAAATCACGCCACATCTGGTCAATGGCATGTGGCCGAGGAATCGACATGCGTCCATCTTGCAGGACGTTTGCCGGATTGCTTCACTGACTTGGCCTACAGACCCTAGAACCGGGCCAGCGCGCTAGCATGGGGGCTCGCATGACCCTGAGCGCGCTGCTGTTGACCCTGGCCCTGGGTGGCCCCACGCTGAACGTCACCGTGGCCGCGCCCCCCGGCCTGAGTTTCAGTGCGCTGACGCCGTCCACAGTGTCGGTGGTGGTGGGTGACCGTGAACAGGTGGCCGCGCTGCGGGGCGTGCCCGACCCCACAGCCCCCGAGGCCTACACCCGCCTGCTGCCTGCCCGCCTGACCCTGCCGGCAGACGCGCGGGGCCCGGCCACGGTGCGCCTGCGCCTGTTCCTGTGCGACAAGACGCGCGGCCTGTGCACCGTGCAGGAGCAGGTGCGCCGCGTGACCCTGACGCCGGGCCGCCCCCTGACCGTGGCGTTTACGCCGACCCAGAACCGCTGGCGACCATAGGGGCGAAGGGAATGGGGTCGTGCTTGATCGAAAAACGCCCCACACCCTGAAAGTGTGGGACGCGCCGGCAGCGGCTTTGGGCCGTTCAGCCCGCTTCTGTCAGCGTTCGCCGCGCACGTAGGGGCGGCCCAGGGCGGCGGGGGCGTCGCCGGCCTGCCCGCGCACCCCGGCCAGCGCCAGCACGACCAGCACCAGCACAAAGGGCATGGCGCTGAAGACCTCGGTGGGCACCGGGCTGCTGCCCTGCAGGCGAAACTGCAGGTAATATAGGAAGCCGAAAAACAGCGCGCCCAGCACCGCCCGCAGCGGTCGCCAGCCCACAAAAATCACCAGGGCCACGGCGATCCAACCCAGGCCCGCCGTCATGTTGTCCGCCCACGAGGACCGGTAGGCCAGCGACAGAAAGGCGCCCGCCAGCCCGGCCAAGGCGCCGCCCCCCAGCACCGCCAGCACCCGCACCAGTGCCACATTCACGCCCAGCACATCGGCCGCCGCCGGGTTCTCGCCCACCGAGCGCAGGGTCAGCCCGGCCCGCGTGGCCGACAGCCAGAAAGCCAACCCCGCCGCCAGGGCCAGCGCGGCCACGGTAAACGGGCTGAGGGCCACGCCAAAGACCGTCCAGTCGGGGACCTTGTTAAAAAGGGGCAGCCCTTCAAAGCGCTTGCCCAGCAGGCCGGCGGCCCCGGTGCCGATCAGGGCCAGCGCCAGGCCACTCACGAACTGGTTGGCCCGCAGCGTCACAGTGGCCAGCGCGTGCAGCCCCGCGAGTAGCGCGCCCGCCGCCATCGCCGCGCCCACCGCCATCCACAGGTTGGCGTCTGGGGCACTGGCCGCCACCGCAAAAGCGGCCAAGGCGCCCACCGCCATCAGTCCTTCCACGCCCAGGTTCACCACCCCGGCGCGTTCATTCAGAATCGCCCCCAGACAGGCGAGCAGCAGCGGCGTGCCCACCGCCAGCGCGCGGGCCAAAGCTTCGAGAATCAGGGTGTCCATGTGGGGGCTCCAGGAGGGGAAGTGGGGTGTAGGAAGTGGGAAGTGGGAAAAGAGGGAAGCGGGGGGCAGGGTGCGGTGCGCGGGAGGGTTGGGGCTTGACAGGCCCGCTGGGCCGCATTAGGCAGTTTCACTGCCATCTGCCATCTGCCATCTGCCATCTGCCATCTGCCACCCCCTACCCCCGGCCCCACACCACGCGGTGGCGCACAAAGACTTCGCCGGAAATCAGGCACAGCAGCATGACGCCGCTGAAGATATCCACCACGCGGAAGGGCAGGTTCAGGTCAATTTTCAGGAGGTCGCCGCCAGCCAGCAGCACGCCCATCAGCGGCGCGGTCAGCAGGCACAGGGCGGGGTGACCGCGCGCCAGCCACGCCACGATCACGGCCGTAAAGCCGTAGCCCAGGCTGATCTGCCCGGCTTCCAGCAGGCGGTGGTGAATCCCGGCCACCTCGCCCGCACCGGCCAGCCCGGCGAGGCCGCCCGTCAGCAGGGCCACCAGCGTGGCGACACGCGCCGCCTTGAGGCCGGCGTAGCGCGCCGCGCCGGGGTTCTCGCCCACCACACGCAGGGCGTAGCCGAAGGTGGAGCGCGTGAGCAGCCACTGCAGCCCCAGCGCCAGCGCCACGCCCAGCACCAGCGTGGGCCAGTGCACCTGGGTGCCGCTCAGGGTGGGCAGCCACGCCTGCGGGGCAAAGGTATCGGTGTAGATGTACCCGCGCACGTCCTTGCCCTTCCAGGGCCCGGCAATCAGGTAGGTGACCAGCGCGGCGGCCACGTAGTTCAGCATCAGGGTGGACAGAATCTCATTGACATTCACCCGGCGCAGCGCCGCCGCGATCAGGGCCCAGAGGCCGCCGCCCAGAAAGCCCGCCGCGAACATGGCGGGCAACAGCAGCGGGCCGGGCAGCGGCACAAACAGCGCGGTGCCCGCCGCGAACACGGCCCCCAGGAGCAATTGCCCCTCAGCGCCAATGTTAAAAAACTGCGCCCGGAAGGCCAGCGCCAGCCCCGAGCCGATCAGCAGCAGCGGAATGGTGCGCCGCGCGACCTCGGCCAAGCCCGTGGGGTCGCCCAGGGTGCCGCGCAGCATGGTGCCGTACACCGTGCCCGGCGCCTGCCCGGCCAGCCCAAAAACCAGCGCGCACAGCAGCAGCGCGGCGGCCACCGAGGCCAGGGTGACCAGCGCGGCGCGGGCCGGCGAGGGGGTGGTCAGCGGCACGAACCTCATGCGCCCACCCCCTGCTCGTTGCCAGATTGCTGGGCTCCAGGGAGGCTGTGCGGATGCGCGCCGCCCATCAGGAGGCCCAGCGACTCGCGGCTGACCTCGGCGGCGGGGTAGGGGCCGCGCAGCTGGCCGCCCACCATCACCCCCACGCGGTCCGAGAGACTCAGGAGTTCATCCAGGTCCTCGCTGACCAGCAGCACGCCCGCGCCCTGCTCGGTACGCGACAGCAGCGCCCGATGCACCTGATCGGTGGCCCCGATATCCAGGCCGTAGGTGGGGTGCACGGCCAGGATCAGGCGGGGCTGGCCCGCCAGTTCGCGCGCCAGAATCAGTTTCTGAATGTTGCCGCCGCTCAGCAGCCGCACGGGGGTGTGCAGGCCCGGGGTGGCCACCGCGTAGGCCTCGACCTCGCGGCGGGCGCGCTCGTCGGTGGCTCTGAGGTCGCGCGCCAGACCCCGGCCCAGGGGCGGGCGGTCATAGTCGCGCAGGGCCAGATTCTCGCTGACGGTCATGGTGGGCACGGTGCCGCTGTGCAGGCGGTCTTCGGGAATGTGGGCCACACCCGCCTGGAAGCGCTGGGCCGCGTCTCCGGTCAACGGCTGGCCGTCCAGGGTCACGTGGCCTGCGGCGTCCCGCAGGCCGGCGAGCACCTCCACCAGTTCGCTCTGGCCGTTGCCCGCAATGCCCGCCACGCCCAGCACCTCGCCCGCGCGCAGCTCAAAGGACACGCCGCGCAGCACCTCCAGGCCCCGGGCCCCGGCCGCGCGCAGCCCCTGCACGCTGAGCAGGGTGGGGGCCGTCTCTGGGGGCGCCCCGGTGGTCCGCTTGCGCGCAAAATCCACGCTGCGGCCCACCATCAGTTCGGCCAGTGCCTCGCGGGTGGCGCCCGCCGTGCTCAGGCCGCCCACCACCTGCCCCCTACGCAGCACGGTCACGCGGTCGGCCACGTCCAGCACCTCGTCGAGCTTGTGGGAAATGAAAATCAGGCTGTGCCCGCCTGAACGCAGTTCGCGCATCACCCGGAACAGCCCCTCGGCTTCCTGCGGGGTCAGCACACTGGTGGGCTCGTCCAGAATGAGCACGCGGGCGCCGCCCAGCAGGGCGCGCAGAATCTCCACCCGCTGCTTTTCGCCGGGCGAGAGGTCGGCCACCCGGGCCTCTGTGCGCACCTCCAGCCCGTAGCGCGCCGAAAGTTCCCCCAGGCGCGCCGCCACCTGCCGCGCCGGAAACAGCCCGCGACCCGTTCCCAGCGCCAGATTCTCGGCCACGGTGTGCCGTGCCACCAACAGGGGGTGCTGCGGCACCAGCCCAATGCCCAGCCGCCGCGCCTGCGCTGGGCTGCCGATGCGCACGGGCTGGCCCTGCACCTCCAGCGTGCCCTCGTCGGGCTGATACAGGCCGTACAGCATGGAAATCAGGGTGCTTTTGCCCGCGCCGTTCTCGCCCAGTAGTGCCAGCACCTCGCCGCGCGCCACGGTCAGGTCCACGCGGTCGTTGGCCACCACGCCGGGAAAACGCTTGGTCACGCCGCGCAGGCGCAGGGCCGGGGGCCCCCCTTCGTGCAGGGGCGCGTCGGGTGGGGGCGGGGCTGGGGGCACACTCACGCCCGCCATCCTGGCACAGCGCCCGCGTGCCGGTCACGCCCAGGGTCGTGCAGGGGAGGGGGGAAAGGGCGGGCGGGGCCTGCGCCGGCCGGGTTGTTCAAGGGCGTCAAGCAAAGAACCCCGGAGTCGCCCCCGGGGTTCCAGACCTCCGCGCGGAGCGGTCCAGTGTTCTATGGGTGAGCAACAGCGGCGCGGGCGGAGCCAGTCTCTAAGTCTCGCCTCAGCGCCAGGGCGAGGCACTGGCCTCTACGGCCCTCCGCTGTGCGCTCAGTACACCGGGGTGCCGCTGGGAAACGTGACCACGTCGGCCAGCCCGTCCGGGTCCAGACGCACGATAAACCCGGCGTCCTCGCGGTAGGCCATGCCGCTGTCCACCGCCAGGCACAGGCGCCCGGCGTAGGGAATGGGGGCCCCGGCGCCCAGGGTGGGGCCGTGCAGGTGCTCGTCGAGCAGCACATAGACCGGCGTGTGCCCGTGCACGATGCGCTGGCCGCCAAAGGTGCCCAGCATCCGCCGGGCCTTGGTGTCGCCGCCGCCCAGCACAAAGGCAAAGCGCTCGGTAAAGGCGTTCAGGAACACCCCCCAGTCGTCGGGGTTGGCGTGGGCCAGCACCGCACGCACGCTGGCGTTCACGTCGTCAATGGTGCCGCCCATCTTCAGGTACACCATGGAGTCGGCGTGCACCAGCAGCCAGTCGCCCACCCGCAGCATGGCGGGGCGCTCGGCCAGCCAGCCCAGCTCGGCGGGCTCGATCTGGTCGGCGTCGCGGGGCTGGCCGCCGTTTTCCAGCCAGTATTCGCGGAAGCCCAGGCGGTCGTGGGGGTCGCCCTGCTTGAACACCAGCGCGGCCAGGAACATCACCTCGTGGTTGCCCAGCAGCGCGCTCACCTGCCCGCCCGCCGAGCGCGCCTGCCCTTCCAGGCCCCGGATCAAGCGGATGACGCCCACGCCGTTGGGGCCCCGGTCCACGTAGTCGCCCAGAAACACGAGGTGGGCGTCGCCGCCCGTCCACTGCCCGCCAAAGTCAATCAGGCCCGCGCGCAGCAGCAGGGCGCGCACCTTGTCGTAGGCGCCGTGGATATCGCCCACCACCCACAGCGCCTTCACGCGCCGCCCCCAACTAGGCGCGGCGTCACGCCGGGGCCCCTGCCTGACCGCTTCTGTTCCCGCTGAAGGCCGCTGTGCACATGCCGGAGTCTACCCCCCGGCGCGCCTGGGGGGGCCTCATACGCCCCCGTCCTCGTCCTCGGGGGCCGCTTCGCCCTGCGGCAGGGTGCGCCACTTGGTCATGCGCTCGGAGATATCGTCCTGAATGCGGCGCACGTTCGTTTCCAGGCCCGAACGCGCCGCGTCCAGCTGGTGGCGCAGGCGCATGATCTCTTCCACGCCCGCCAGATTCACGCCCAGTTCCTGGGTGAGGCGGCGGATCTCGCGCAGGTGCTCAATGTCGCGCTCGCTGTACAGCCGCGTCTTGCCGCTGCTGCGCCCCGGGCGGATCAGCTGTTTGCGCTCGTACAGCCGCAGCGTCTGGGGATGCATGTCCACCAGTTCCGCCGCAATGGAAATCACGTACACGGGCCGGTCACGCGGGTCCAGGCGGCCGTCCGGGGCGGGCAGGGCGTCCGGGCGGGCGGCCTGCTGGCGCAGTTCCCCCTCCAGGCGCTCAATTTCGGCCTCGAATTCGCCCTGCAGGTCGTCCAGCTCGTGCTGCAGGCGCATGACCTCTTCCACGCCGGCCAGGTTCACGCCGAGTTCCTGGGTCAGGCGGCGGATCTCGCGCAGGTGCTCAATGTCGCGCTCGCTGTACAGCCGCGTTTTGCCGCTGCTGCGCCCGGGACGGATCAGGCCCTTGCGCTCGTACAGCCGCAGCGTCTGGGGGTGCATGTCCACCAGTTCCGCCGCCACGGAGATCACGTATACGGGCCGGTGTTTGGCGTCAGAGGGCATAACGTCCCTTGAGTATACCGGAGTCAGTTTTGCTGCGGCGCCCCGGCGGGCCGGGTGTCGTGCAGGCGCCGCACATCCACCGCCAGCGCGCCCTGCACGCGCACATACATGCTCTCGAAGGCGTGGTCAAACAGAATCTCCCGGGCCTGGTAGCTGGTGCGGGCCAGCACCGGCTGCTGCGAGGTTTCGTCGGTGGCGCGCAGCACCACCAGCAGCTCGGCGTCGCGGGCGTGCAGGTCGGCCTCGCTGAGCCCGGCCACCGGGGACTCGTGGTCCAGGGGATGCACCACCGTCCAGGCCAGGGGAAAAAGGGTCACGCGGGTGCGCTCCAGCTTCAGGGGGTAAAAGTGCCGCTTGGCCGCGGGGCCTGGGCCCTCGCGCAGCGCCAGCACCACCTCGGCCTGCACGTCGCTGAGGTTGCTGTGGCGCCCGTTGACCAGCCGCAGCATCAGACCCTGGCCGCCCTGGTACGGCGCGACCACCGCCCAGCGGCTGAACAGCAGGCGGTGGGTGGGCCGCGAAAAGCGCGCGAACAGCATCCCCGTGACCAGCGCCACGGCCATCAGGCCCACAAAGGCTTCCAGCGTCACCAGGGCGTCGGCGGCCAGGGCGACGGGATACACGTGCCCGAAGCCAATGGTCCCGAAGGTCTGCACGCTGAAAAAAAAGGCGGCCATGAAGCGCTCGGCGGCCCCCACAGGCTGCTCACTCAGGGCGCCTGGGCCCAGCAGCCAGTAGCCGCAGGCGAACAGCAGGTTCAGCCCCAGGTACGCCGCCAGACTCAGGGCAAAAAAGGGCCCCCAGCGCATGCCCAGCAGCACGGTGTACGGGTCGTAGGCCGCCCAGCCCAGGCCGATCCGCCGCGCGGTGAACTGTCCGTCGCGGCGCAGGAACCGGGGTTCGGTCTCGTAGGCCCCGCTCAGGCCCAGGTCGTCCTCGCGCGGCGCGGGGCCGGGGGGGCGCGCTCGGGGGCCGCTCATGGCGCGCAGTGTACCCCGCTATCATTCGGCCCATGACCTCTGCAGACCTCAGCGCGCTCCTGAACCGTGAGCAGGCCCAGGCCGAACTGTTTGACCTGCTGCGCATTCCCTCCGTCAGCGCCGACCCCACGCGCGGCGCCGACATGGCCCGCGCCGCCGAGTTCCTGCGCGCCAAGCTCGCGGCCCTGGGCTTTGCGGCCCGGGTGGACGCCACCGCCGGGCACCCCGTGGTGTACGCCGAGCACCTGCAGGCCCCCGGCAAGCCCACCGTGCTGATTTACGGTCACTACGACGTGCAGCCCGAGGCCCCGCTGGAAGAGTGGGTGACCCCGCCTTTCGAGCCCACCGTGCGGGACGGCCGCATCTACGCGCGCGGCAGCACCGACGACAAGGGGCAGGCGTATGCCCACGTGAAGGGCGCTGAACTGCTGCTCTCGCAGGGTGAGCTGCCCGTAAACGTGAAATTCCTGCTGGAAGGCGAGGAAGAGATCGGCAGCCCGAACCTGGAAGCCTACCTGCGCGAGCACGCCGCCGAACTGAAGGCCGACGTGATCCTGATCAGCGACGGCAGCCGCTTCGCCCCGGACGTGCCCACCATCACCTACGGCGTGCGCGGCCTGAGCTACGTGGAAATTCACGTGCAGGGGGCCAACCGCGACCTGCACAGCGGGTCATACGGCGGCGCGGCGCCCAACCCCATCAATGCGCTGTGCGAGATCATCGCTCGGCTCAAGGACGACCAGGGCCGCGTGACCATCCCCGGCTTCTACGACGGCATTGACGAGCTGACGGCGGACGAGCGCCAGATGTGGGCCAGCCTGCCCCACAGCGACGAGGCTTTTGCCGCCAGCATCGGCGTCCCGGCGCTGCCCGGCGAGGCGGGCTATTCCACCCTGGAGCGCCTGTGGGGCCGCCCCACGCTGGACGTGAACGGCATCTGGGGCGGCTACCAGGGCGAGGGCTCCAAGACCGTGATCGCCGCCAAGGCCGGCGCCAAGGTCAGCATGCGTTTGGTGCCCGGCCAGGACCCGGAACGCATCACCGGGCTGATTGCCGACTACGTGCCCAAGATCGCCCCGGCTGGCGTGAGTGCCAAAGTCGTGCCGCACCACGGCGGGCGCCCCTTCAAGTTCGACCTGAACAGTCCCTTTAACAAAGCCGCCAACCGCGCCCTGAAGCGCGTGTACGGCCGCGAAGCTGTATTTGCGCGCACCGGCGGCAGCATTCCGATTGTGGCGGCCTTCAACGACATCCTGCAGGCCCCGGTGCTGTTCGTGGACCTGGGCCTGAACGAGGACGCCCCCCACAGCCCCAACGAGAGCTTTGCGGTGCAGGACTACTTCAACGGCATTCTGACGAGCGCGTATCTGCTGCAGGAGCTGGGGCAGTGACAGGAAGCGGTGCGCGGTGTGCGGTGCGCGGTCACTGCGTCCCGCGTCCTGCCGCCTGCAGCCCTGGCGCGGAGCGCCCATGAACCTCGCCTTCCTCGCCTCGCACGGGGGCAGCGCGGCGCGGCACCTGACCGAAGCGTGCCGGCGCGGTGAGCTGCAGGCGGCGCCGGTGGCGCTGGTGAGCAACAACAGCCGCAGCCCGGCGCTGGCCTGGGCGCAGGCGGCGGGGCTGCGCACGGCGCACCTCAGCAGCGCGAAGTACCCCGACCCCGCCGAACTGGACGCCGCCATCCTGGACTTTTTGCAGGACGCGGGGGCGGACACGCTGGTGCTCAGCGGTTATATGCGCGAGATCGGGCCCCGGGTGCTCTCGCACTTTGCGGGGCGGCTGCTGAACATTCACCCCAGCCTGCTGCCGCGCCACGGCGGGCGGGGCATGTACGGCGACCGGGTGCATGAAAGCGTGCTGGCGGCCGGCGACACCGAAAGCGGCGCCACCGTGCATCTGGTCACCGCCGGCATTGACGAGGGCCCCATGCTGGCGCAGGCCCGGGTGCCCGTGCTGCCGGGCGACACCCTGGACACCCTGAAAGCCCGCGTGCAGGCGGTGGAAGGCGACCTGATGCTGCGCGCGGTGCAGGCGCTGGCGGCGCAGGCGGCCGTGCGGGCCACGCCATGAAACGCAAGGTCTTCGATCTGCGGCAGTGGGCGCGCGTGCGGCGCTGTACCGAGAGCGTGCTGCGGGTGCCCGGCCACGTGATCGTGGATCTGGCGATTCATGAGGTGACGGCCCCCAAGGACGTGCCTTTCGGGGACCAGACCATCCGCGTGGTGGACCAAGGGTACCGCTGGGTGCGCGTTCACCCCACCGGCAGCGGCGAGGGCGTGCCCGGCAGCGCCCTGAGCGCCATGCTGGACGAGGGCGGGCGGCTCATGCAGCTGTACGTGGACCTCCACGGCGGCGAGGGGCTGACCGACTCGGGGCTGCCCTGGCATGACGACCTGTATCTGGACGTGATTGCCAACTGGGTGGTGGACGGGCGCGGCCACGGGCAGGTGACCGAAGCCCACATCATTGACGGTGAGGACCTGGACGACGCGGTGCGGGCGGGGCTGGTGGACGCCGCGCAGGCCGGAGCCACCTGGGCCCACGCCGAGCAGGTGCGCGCCGAATTGCTGGCCGGCACCTACCCGCCGCTGGCCGTGCTGCGGCGGTATCTGGAAGACCCGTACACCTGAGCCGAAGGGTGGAGCCGAGGAGAGAGGGCGCCGCTGAAGCAGGGGCGCCTTGTTTCATGTCTGTGGGAAGGGGGAAGCAGAGGCTGATAGGGATTCCGGCTGATGTGTTCTGGAAGAACGGGTGAACCTGACCGGAGGGGCTTGCAGAGCGGCGCAGCAGAGCAGGAATAACGGGGACGGAGAGGGGTGGATGCACCGGAGCGCAGAGGCGGTCACGGATGATTTGGAAGCCGGATGAAGGGGGCGCGTTCCAGCCATCGAAAGCAGCCCGGCGCTTGTTGCTGACGCCGCTCCATCAAAGGTCGGCCCCGTTCCCGGTCGCTTTTTGGTGTTGACCGCCTTCGCCTTTTCCCTCAGTGGCGGGGGGCGCTGGTGCGGGTCATGGCGCGCGCCGGGTGCAGGCCGCGCACCACCCGCGTGGCGGCGGCCACGCAGTTGCGCCCGGCGGCCTTGGCGCGGTACAGCTGCTCGTCGGCGGCGCGCAGCACCTCGGCCCGGCTGCCGCTCAGGGGGGTCAGGCCGCCAGAGACGGTCACGCTTTCGCCGTGCAACTGGGCGCGGGTGGCGACCTCCAGCTGCACGCAGCGCAGGATGTGCTCGGCCACGGCGAAGGCGGCGTCTTCGCAGCACTCGCACAGCACCACCGCGAATTCCTCGCCGCCCAGCCGGTACACGCCGTCATTGGCCCGCACCGCCCGGCGCAGGGTGGCCCCCACGATCACCAGCACCTGATCGCCCACCTCGTGCCCGTACGAGTCGTTGACCTGCTTGAAGTGGTCCAGGTCCAGCATCAGCAGGTAGGCGGGCGGGCGCGCGTGGGCAAAGTCCTCTTCAAAGCGGCGGCGGTTGGCGCAGCCCGTCAGACTGTCCAGGTACGCGAGGCCTTCGAGGTGCGAGGTGCGCTGGGCCGCGCGCAGGCGCCCCTGCAGAATGCTGTGGGCCACCACCAGCCCGGCGCTGCTGAAGAGGGTCAGCGCCCCGTAGGTCAGCAGGGCGTCCGTCAGCGGGCGCTGAGCCAGGGCGAAGCCGGCAAAGACCGACAGATTCGCCACCGCGAACACGCGCAGCGGCACCCACCACTGCCGCCGCAGGTCGTCGTCGGGCGACCAGGGCACGCGGCGCAGCCACCCCGTGTTGCTGCCCGCCAGCACCGCCACCAGCACCAGATTCAGCAGGGCCGGGCCCAGGCCGGCGCCGCCCAGCAGCCAGCGGTAGACCGCCAGGGGCAGCGCCACGGCCAGTCCCGCCAGGATGCCGTAGCGCTGCGCGGCCAGCGCGACCACCACGCTGCGGAAGTCCAGCAGCAGCCCAGGGCCCACGGGCACGGTGTTGTACATGAGCAGCAGCCCCAGCCCCGAGGCCCCCAGGAGACTGAGAGGGAGTAAGCGGGGCTGGGGGGGTCCGGGGCGTTCCAGCTGGGCCAGCAGCAGCACGCCGGCCATCAAGAGCGCCAAATTCAACAGCAGTTCATTCAGCATGCCTCTCCCGCTGGGGAAAGAGGTTTAGGGCCGCACGCCCAGGCGGCGTGCGGCGCACAGAGCAGCGCAGAAGACGGCAAGAGGACGCAGAAAAACAGAAACAGTAAACGCATGAAGCCTGCCGAAAACGGGGAAGAAGGTGGGAAAAAGCAGACAATGCGCTGGAGTCCTGAGAAACGACGAACACCGGTAGGGCCGTGAATCTGACCCCAATATGAATGCATCACATCGCCCCGCACTCTGCTTTGAGAAAAGGATCAGTTTCCTTTCATGAGCGGCTTGAGCTTCTGCGGTCCTTGACGGAAGCTCTCTGTCTGCACGAAGGACCGCAGGAGGAAGGGCCATGTTCAAGCCCGGTGAGGTGGAGGCTGGAAAAACGTCGTCTGGAACGCCAGGGCTGCTCACCCCTCTTTTGCCTGATCTGCTTATCAAGGCCCATGCCCGCGCCGCCGCTCTGCATGGCCCCGCAAGGCGCAAAGGCGCCGTGTTCACCCGAGACACCTCAACTGTTGAAGCTGGCCGCCCTGTTGACAGCCACGGTTGCCGGGCCATTGCACCTGAACGGTGCGGCGGGCAGCGAATCCCCAGTGCCTTTCTGGAGGCTCCAGAGGGAGGCTGTGTGCTACAGGACGGCGCTGATACCAAAGCCTCTGGGGAAGAGTGAAGGGCTGCTGTTCCATCGTCGTTCCGTCTGTTCTCGTGTGCGCTCTCCTGCGGAGCTCTCTGAATCTGCGGTGCGGCGCGGCGAGGCCGCTCGTCCCTTGCCTTCTCCCCATCTGCGTGCCGGATGAGGGGGCACCGCTGTTTGCGCCTCCGGCTCACCCGTATACTTGGACTGAGTTCAAATTCACCCGGAGGTTTCCCCCATGACCCAGTCTGCCGCCCTGCCCGCCTTTGCCGCTGCCGCCGTGAAAAAAGCCTTGCACGACATTCCCATGAACGCCACCGTGGGCGTGCAGATTACCGATGTGGGCGTGGGCTGGGCCACCGGGCAGGCGCCCGATACGGCGCCCTTTCGCAACCACCTGGGGACCATTCACGCGGGCGTGCAGTTCCTGTTGGCCGAGGCCGTGAGTGGCGCCGCCTTTGCCGGGGCCTTTGCCGCGCAGCTGATGAGCGCTGTGCCCCTGATTGAGAAACTGGAAACCCACTACGTGAACCGCGCCCAGGGCGACCTGACCGCCCGCGCCGAGGTGGCCGACCCGGCGACCCTGCCGGGCGCCCACGCCGACTTCGCCCGCGAGGGTAAGGCCCGGCTGGTGGTGAACGTGACCGTGCAGGACGGCGAAAGCAAGGACGTGATGCGCGCGGTGGCGCACTGGTATATCCGGGCGCGCCCGCAGTAGGGGGAGTGGGGTGTAGGCAGTAGGAAGTGGGAAAAGCCCTTTGCCTCCTCCGACCTCTGCGTAGGGCGCTTCGTGGCCATTTCGTATTAGCCTGCGCGCATGTCTGTGCTGCTGCTGGACCATGTTGCCATCGCCACCCCGGACCTGGACGCTGGGGCCGCGCCCTATGAAGCCCTGGGCCTGAAGGTCGAAGGCCCCGACGAGGAGGTGGGCACCCAGGGCGTGCGTGTGCGGGCCTATCAGGTGGGTGACACCTTGATTGAACTGCTCACCCCCACCCGCCCGGACAGCCCCATTGCGGTCTTTCTGGACAAGCGGGGCGCGGGCCTGCACCACACCGCCTACCGCGTGGCCGATCTGGACGCCGAAATGGCCCGCCTGAAGCTGGGGGGCGCCCGCTTTCTGCAAGAGGCCCCGGTGCCGGGGCGGGCGGGCACGCGCGTGGCCTTTTTGCACCCCAAATGGGGCCAGGGCACCCTGATTGAGCTGGTGGAGCACCCGCACGGCGGGGGGCACGATTGAGCGCGCGCCCCCGCCCCGGCTGGTGGGTGCCGGCGCTGGTGGTCATGGTCCTGATCTGGTTCTTCAGCAGCCAGCCGCAGACCCCCGGGCCCCGGCTGGTGCATCCCTGGGACTGGGCTGTTCATTTTCTGAGCTACGCGGCGCTGGGCCTGTGCGTGGCGCGGGCCACCGGGCGCCCGGCGGCGGCCCTGGTGCTGTGTGCGTGGTTTGGCGCCCTGGACGAGATTCGCCAGGCGTTCGTGCGGCCCCGTGAAGCCGGGAGCACCGACTGGCTGTGCCCTATTTCAGTCGGGTAAGCTTGCAATTCTGGCTTTTATCTACCATTCCAGAATTTAGATAGAGCTTTATCGCAGGCTGGCTTTCATCAATGTAAATACTGGTTCGGTCCACGTTAAACGAACCTCCACTTTCAAAAAATGCCCCGCGTAAACTCTCACCCACCTCTATCCTCTTTGGACTTCGAACAAGGCAAGTTCTAAAGCGTAGAGTTTCATTTTGAATGAAAGGGGATTTTCTGGACTCCAAGAGCGAAGCAGCAGCGTAGCTATTGCTGCTCTGAAGCGGCTTATAGACAAAGGATACAAACGTGTTGATATCATTTCTTTGAAAGAAATCTAGAGTTTCGGTACTCGACTGGACAAAATCATACACGGCCACTTCTTTACGACCCATATTCCTGGCTGGAAGCCGGAATTTTTCTTTCCAAACCGGTAAAGTCCAGTTCGGTCGAATAGTAAGTGGCTCTGCTCGCCACGCAACCTCCCACTCTTGGTCTATATGGAAAATGGGATCAACCACAGGTGCCGAAGTCTCAGTCGCCATCGGCGCACACCCGACCATCACACCACTGAACGCAAGAGCAGGAACGAAAAACATCTTCATCTCAATGTTATTCAAGCATGAGGTGGCCGACTTTTCATCCAGAGCCGGCAAGAGAAGAGGCTGAATACCCGTCAAAACTGGGTATGAGGGTATAGAGAGTTCGCCAGGACGCCGGCGATAATGAGCGTGAATACGAATTGACGCGATGGGCATCAGGGACCAAGGTCGAAGAACTTCAAGGTGTGGTCCAAGACGCTCACTGTCTCTTTCAGGCGTAGGCTGAGGTATGTCTTGACCTGTGCCCAGCGCAGTCCCGTACCGGCCAGGCCCAGAACGCAGACTCAATACACTTTCCTGCAGCGCCGCCTTCGTCCTTGCAACGCGGATCCACCTGCTTAGCATTGACCTTCGGTGGGGTCAGACAGGTGCCGGATTGATCGCCTTTGACGCCAATCTCAGTTCATCTCACATAGCACGCGGAAATCGTACATATATGCAGGTTGAAGCTCATACTTGACGATCCTGCCGTGCAGGGCGCGCCACGCGTACGAGTTGAGGCCGTGGATTGTGAAGCCATGTCGTGCCCTTTGGAATGTGCCGCGTGGCGCGCGTTTGAAGGTCGAGACGGGCAGCGGCTCTGAAATCACCGCAACGAAGTTTAGTTTCTGGACGTTGGTCGCGCGTTGCTTGATGACCGGTGTCAACCGCGCCGACCGCATGCGGGCCTGGGGCGCTGAGATGCAGTAAGGGCAGGCATTGGGTTTGTGCAGGCGCCACCAGCGGCTGAAGTGCGGCACCTTGTACAGCTGCTGGAGAAGCGCGGCCGTGACCAACGCTGCATCCGTGACGCTCTCGTATCGGTGCATCAATGTTGGAGGAAGGTGCGGTGCAATCCAACGGGTGAGGCGCGTGACAGCAGCAGGGAGTGGCCGTACAGTGACATCGCGACGGCCCATGATCACCGTCCCAATCACTTTTTTGGGCGTGGTTGTCGACCCTTATTCGTGATCAGTAGACGGTTCTCTATCGTCGTCTCTGACTTCTGGTATGGTCATCCAACTGTCGCCCCAGCCAACTGCGATGGGCGACCAGCTCAGCGTTGGGGGCCGGGCTTCATCTGCGGACCATAAGGTGGTTAACCGCCTGCCTGGTTGTGAACGCAGCCTGCCTAAATGTCTTGCCCACTGCCCACACCCCCTTTTTCACCTCTTCTGAAGCCTGCAGGCGCCGTTGCAGTTTTGTCAGAGGCCGCGCTCTAGGCTTTTTTTTATGACCACCCTGCCGCTGACCCCACCTGCGCACGCCAGCCACGCGGCGGCGTTGCAGGCGGCGGTGACCCAACTGGAAGGCGTGATTCTGGGCAAAAGCACCCAGATTCGCCTCGCGCTGACCTGCCTGCTGGCGCGCGGACACCTGCTGATCGAAGACCAGCCCGGGGTGGGCAAGACCACGCTGGCCCAGGCGCTGGCCAGGACCTGCGGCCTGTACTTTCGCCGCGTGCAGTTCACGGCCGACCTGCTGCCCGCCGACCTCACGGGCGTCTCGGTGTGGGACGCGCCCAGTGCGTCCTTCCGCTTTATCGAGGGCCCGGTGTTCAGCGAACTGCTGCTGGCCGACGAGATCAACCGTGCCACCCCCCGCACCCAGGGCGCGCTGCTGGAGGCCATGGAAGAGCGGCAGGTCTCCGAAGGCGGCGTGACCCGGCCCCTGCCGCAGCCCTTTTTTGTGATTGCCACCCAGAACCCGGCCGCGTTCGTGGGCACCAGCCCCCTGCCCGAAGCGCAGCTGGACCGCTTTCTGATGACCGTCACCCTGGGCTACCCCGACGTGCGCGCCGAGCGCCTGCTGCTGGAAACCGGCGGGCGCAGCCTCTCGGTGCGCGACCTGCCTGCCGTGCTGAGCGCGCCCGTGCTGCTGGCCATGCAGGCCGAGGTGGACCGGGTGCATGCGGCGGCCCCGCTGCTGGACTACCTGCAGGTGCTGGCCCGCGCCACCCGTGAGCACCCCGCCCTGGCCGGCGGCCTGAGCCCACGCGGTCTGCTGGCGCTGCTGGCGGCGGCCAGAGGCTGGGCGTATCTGGCCGGGCGCAGCATGGTGCTGCCCGAGGACGTGCAGGCGGTCTTTGTGCCGCTGGCCGCCCACCGCCTGAGCCTGCGCGACCCCGCCACGCCGCTGCCGGGCCTGCTGGAGCGGCTGCTGGCCGACACGCCCATTCCTTGAAAGGCCCCGTTGTGGCGGCGCCCCCCCTGACCCTGCGGCCCACCGGCTTCGGCGTGGCCTTTTTGCTGCTGATTCTGCTCACCCTGGTGGGCTGCGTGAACTACGGTCTGAGCCTGGGCTACGGCCTGACCTTTCTGCTGGGCGGCGTGTGGGTCATGACCGCCACCCAGGCCCTGCGCGCGGCGCGCGGCGCCGTGGTGACCCTGCGGCCGCCGCCCGGTGCGATCGCCGGGGGCGAGGCCCTGGTGCAAGTGGCGCTCAGCGGCGGGGGCGACGGCGCCCTGGGCCTGACCCTGCGGGGCGGCCCGCGCCCGGTGACTGGAACGTGGCCGCTGGTGGGGGGCCCGCTGGAGGCCACCCTGGCCCTGCCCGTGACGCACCGGGGCCCGCTGACCCTGACGGCCACGCCGCAGGTGTATGACCGCCTGGGGCTGTGGCGGGTGCCACTGCCTGCCCCCGAATCCCTCACCCTGCTGGTGCACCCCGCGCCCGAGGTGGGCGCCCCGCCCGCCCCGGCGCGCACCCTGCCCGGCGCGGGCGAGGGCGCCGGCCGCACCCGGGGCGACGAGGACTTTGCAGGGCTGCGGCCCTACGCCCCCGGCGACTCGCCCCGGCAGGTGTCGTGGCGGCATGTGGCGCGCACCGGCGCCCTGCTGACCCGCGAAACCGACGCCCCGCAGGGCCGCGCCCGCCTGCTGGACTGGGCCGATACGGCCGGGCCCCCGGAAGCCCGGCTCTCGCGCCTGAGCGCCTGGGTCACTGAACTGGGACGCGCGGGCGTGCCCTTTGCCCTGCACCTGCCCGGCGCGCAGCTGCCGGTGGGCCAGGGCGAGGCCCACGCGCTGGCCGCGCAGCGTACCCTGGCCCTGCACGCCCCGCTGCCCAGCCAGGAGACGGCCAGGGCGGCCCCCACCCCCGAAGCGCCCAACCCGGCCGCCCTGCGCGGCACGCTGCTGGCGCTGGCGGTCACCCTGGCCCCCACCGCCCTGCGCGCGCCGGTGTGGCTCAGCGCGGTGGTGGCGGCGCTGCTGGTGCATGCCCTGTGGCGCACCCACGCGGGCCCGGCCGCCCCCCGGCCGCCCCTGCCCACGTGGCTGCTGGGCCTGCTGGCGGTGGCGGGGGGCGCCGCGCTGAACGCCGTTTACGGCACCCTGCTGGGCCGCGACGCGGGCACGGCCTTTCTGGCGCTGCTGCTGGCCCTCAAGGTGGCCGAGAGCCGCAACCGCCGCGACGGCCAATTGCTGGTGCTGCTGGGCCTGTTTACCACCAGCACCCACTACTTTTTCAGCCAGGGCCCCCTGACCGCCGCGCACACGGTGCTGGCCTCGGCGCTGCTGCTGGCCGCTGCCCCCGCGTGGCGCGCGCCGGGGGCGGCGCCGGGCCGCTTTGGGCTGGACCGCCCCGCCCTGGGCCGCGCCGTGACCCTGCTGGGGCTGGCCGCGCCGCTGGCCCTGGCGCTGTTCGTGCTGTTCCCGCGCCCGGCCGCGCCGCTGTGGCAGCTGCCGGTGCAGGGGCAGGCGATCTCGGGCCTGTCGAGCGAAATTCGCGCCGGGGAATTCAGCAACCTCGCCCAGAGTGACGCCGTGGCCTTCCGCGCCGAGTTCCAGGGCGAGGTGCCTGCGCAAAACAGCCTGTACTGGCGCGGCCCCGTCTACGAAGCCTACGACGGCCAGACGTGGCGGCAGGTGCGCGGCAGCCGGGTCAGCCCCAGCGTGGAGGCCACAGGCCAGGGGCAGCGCTACACCCTGACCCTGGAACCCAGCGGTACGCCGTGGCTGCTGGCGCTGGACGCCCCCAGCCGCGTGCCGGACGGGGCCTTTGTGTCCAGTGCCTTTCAGGCCGTGACCTTTCGCCCGGTGACCACCCGGCGGCGGGTGGAACTGGAAAGCCGCCCGGCGCTGCTGGGCCGCCAGGAGGACCCCGCACGGCTGAATTTCAACCTCTTCCTGCCGCAGGGCCAGAGCCCGCGTGCGGCGGCGCTGGGGCAGTCCTGGCAGAGTCTGCCCCCCGAAGGCCGGGTGCAGGCGGCCCTGAATTATCTGCGCCAGGGGGGCTTTACCTACACCCTCTCGCCGCCCACGCTGCCGGCCCAGGACCGCATTGACGCTTTCCTGTTCACCAGCCGCACCGGCTTTTGCGAGCACTACGCCGGGGCCTTTGCCTTTCTGATGCGCGCCGCTGGCCTGAGTGCGCGGGTGGTGGGCGGCTACCAGGGCGGCGAACTGAACCCCCAGGGTGACTACCTGATCGTGCGCCAGCGCGACGCCCACGCCTGGACCGAGGTGTGGTTGCCGGGCCAGGGCTGGGTGCGGGTGGACCCCACCGCCGCCATTGCCCCGGCGCGCGTGCAGGCCGGGCTGCAAACTGCCCTGACCCGCCCGAACGCCACCGCGCCGCTGGCCCCCAGCACCCTGGGCCGGCTGCGCCTGCGCCTGGACGCCCTGCAAAACCGCTGGAACGAACTGGTCGTGGACTACGACGGCGAGCGGCAAGCGGGGCTGCTGGCCCGCGCGGGTCTGGGTGGGGTGGGCCAGCCTGCCTACCTGCTGCTGCTGCCGGCGGTGGTGGCCCTGACCCTGCTGCCAGCCCTGGCCCTGCTGCGCCGCCGCGCCGCGCCCGCAGACCCGGCGGCCCGCGCCCTGCACGACCTGGGCGCGCGCCTGGGGGAACCGCGCGCCCCAGGGGAGACAGCCGCCGCCTACGTGGCCCGCCTGGGGGCCCAGTGGCCGGACCAAGCAGCGGCGCTGGGCGAGGTGCTCCGGGCCTACCACGCCGCGCGCTACGCCCCAGGTGATCCGGCAGCTGCGCTGCGCACGCTCCGCGCGGCGGCCCGGCGGGTGCGCCCCGGGGGCCGAGTCACCGTTGGGCGGCGCCGCGTCCCGTAGCATGAACAGCGTGAACGTGCAGAAATTCCTGCTGACCGCCATTGCCGGGTGCGCCGCCGCCCTGATTGCCTACAGCGCCGCCTTTGTGCGCGGCGATCTGGGCGGCGTGTTTGCTTACCTGCGCGCGCGTGGGGCCCTAAAGCGCCTGCGTGAGAGCGGCACCGAGGCGCAGATTGCCGAAGCCCAGCGCCACCTCCACGCCCTGGGGGCGCAGGTGGGCGATCCGGCCTTTGCGGCCACCATGATTCCCCTGGCGCTGCTCGTGGGGGTGGTGGTAGGTGCGCTGGTGTGGCGCGCGTTTGGCCGCCGCCAGGGCCACGCCCCGCGCGCCGACGTGCAAGAGCGCATGGTGTACCGCCTCGCGCACCGCAAGGGCGGGCGCTTTACCCTGGCCGACCTGCAGTCGAGCAGCCCCCTGACCGAGGCCCAGGCCCAGGCGGTCACCGCGCGCATGCTGGACCTGGGCCGCCTTGTGCGCGACGGCGACGCCTTCCGCCTCGCCTGAGATGACCCCGGACCTCCTGGCCGAGCTGCTGGACGACGCCAACCACGGCCCTGCTCACAGCGTGCGCGCGGCCCTGGCGCGGGTGGACGGCCAGCCACACCCGCGCGTCGCGGCGCTGACCGCTCACCTGCGCGCGGTGAAGCACGAGACCTGGGTGGCGGTCACGGCGGCGGCTGGGCAGGCACCCCCCCCGGACGACGCGGGCCTGACCCGCCTGATGGCCTGGGAGGTGACGGCCACCCGCGCCCTGCCCCCAGAGGCCCTGGCCCGGCCCCTGGGCTCCACCGGCCCCACCGTGCAGGACGCCCTGCTGGCCCTGGCCCGGCACACCGTCTGGCACGCTGGGCAGATCGCGGCGCTGGCCCGGCGCCCCCTGCTGGTCTGACCGTGCCCCAGGACCGCCCGTTTCTGACCGACCCCAACCCGGACGGCGTGGCCCCAGCTGGCGCCGTGCCGGCCGCGCTGTTCGATCTGGCGGTGAACCGCGCCTGGGCCGCGCTGCGGGGCCTGCGCCCGGCCCAGCCCGGCGCCGCGCTGGCCGCGTGGCACGCCCGCACCCGCTTTGCCCGCCGCGTGCCCCTGGCGGCGGTGCAGGCCGCCCTGGCCGCCCGCCCTGCCGAGGGAGAATGGCACTGGGCCGGTGGCGAACAGGGCACATGGGTGCCGGGTCGCGCGCCGTTTCCCTAGCGGGTGGGGGTGCCGATGCGGGCCGGGCCAGCGTCCTTCCCCTTCATCGAGGCCCAGTGCTCTGCGGCGCAGAGGCGGAAACTTGGGGCGTAGGGCAGCAGCAGAAAATGGGGGAGAGGCGCGCCAAAGAAGGCTGTTCTGACAGCGGCTGCCAGTTCCACCCTCGGGCCAAGAACGCCCCTCAATTCCACTTCTGCCGCTGTCTCTTCCAGAGACTCACGCCGTTCGGCCCAGCTGCATTGAGGGGAGATACCCTCAATGCAGCTGGGCTCTGCTGTGAGAGCGAACCCCAGAGCCACCTCCAGTTTTGCCCTTAACAGCTCTGGGGCGAACGAGGGGAGACAGGGGACAGATGCAGGGCAGACGTTTTGCCCCGGGGTGGTCAGATTCACGCCTGAACCCGCACGCCACCTCTCCCCGTCACCCTTCCTGGATCAGCTGTTTTCCTTCAGGCTCTCCAGGGCCACCCGCACCGCCCGCGTGATCTCGGCGTCGGGCAGGTAGGGGAGCGGGGGGCGGTCTTCAGGCCACGCCAGGGCCACGGCCGAGTTGGCGGGCACATGCATAAAGGCGCAGGGCACCCCGGCGCGCCCACCCTGCGCCAGATGGTGCAGCGCGCGGTACAGCACGAAATTGCACACGTACAGCCCCGCCGTGTTGCTGATGTGCCCCGGCAGGCCCGCCGCCCGCCACGCCGCCAGGGTGGCGCGCAGCGGCCAGGTGCTCAGGTAGGCCGCAGGCGCGCCAGCGGGGCCGGCGGGCTGGTCGCGGTAGGTCTGCCCGGCGTTGTCGGGAATGGCGAAATCCATGACATTCACCGCCACCCGTTCCAGCGTCACCTGGGGCCGCCCGGCCGCCAGCCCGGTCAGCAGCACCGCGCCGGGCTGCGTGCGGTCCATCAGGTCTGTCAGTTGCTGGGCTGCGGCGTGCGGCTCTACGGGCAGCAGGGCCGATTCAATCTGCCAGTCGCCCACCTGCAGGCCGTGCAGCGCCCGCGCCGCGTTCGCGCTGGGGTTGTCTGGGTGGGTATGAAAGGGCTCGAAGCCGGTCAGCAGCGCGGTGGGCATGGCCCGAGGATAGAGGGGAGGCGGGCGGCAGGGTACGCTGGGCAGATGAACCGTGCCCTGGCTCTTGTCCTGCTGGCTCTGGCGCCCTCGGCGCTGGCCGCGCCAGTCACGCAGTACGCCGTCCTGAAGGCGGCGAAGGTGCAGACCGGCCTGATGACCATGACCCTGGATTACATCGAGGTGTTTTACGACTCGCCAGAGGACGCCGCCCGCGCGGTGGAACTGGGGTACTACCCGAATGCCCGCGCGTTCCAGGCCGCCCTGCCGCCCAGTGGCGTGCTGGCCCGCAACGTGAACCCGCAGCTGCGCACCCTGAAGACCGATGCCCGCACGGTTTTCGAGCTCGCCTGCCCCGAGAAACCCGGCGCCGAGTCCTCGGACATCGTGCCCACGCCGGTGTCGCTCACACGCTTCGTGTCGTCGTGGAAGGGCAACCCGGCCGCCTGCTGGCCCTTTGCGGGCGGGGTCGTGCGCCTGCGCCTGGACGGCGCGCGCGTGCTGAAGGTCAGTCAGGTGTACTTCCCCTGATCAGCCCCTGCCCCTGACCGTCCCCTGCGCCGCAGTTGCCCGCGCCGGGGCAGGGCTATGCTGCCCCCATGCCGGAACTGCCGGAAGTGGAAACCACCCGCCGCAAGATCGAGCCGCTGCTCTCGGGCCGCACGATTCTGGAGGTCGTGCACGACGCTCCGCACCGCTACCGCGACACCCACCGGGCCGCCGGGCGCCTTGTTAAGGGCCTCAGCCGCCGGGGCAAGTACCTGCTGCTGCACCTCGCCGAGCAGAGTGCGGCCCAGGACGAGGCCCACGACCTTGAACTGCTGGTGCACCTGGGCATGACCGGGGGCTTTCGCCTGGAGCAGGGCCAGCACACCCGCGTGACCCTGCGCACCGACGGCGGCGAGCTGTATTTCGACGACCCGCGCCGCTTCGGCAAGATGGCGGTGGTGCCGGCCGGGCAGTACGCCGGGCATCCCACCCTGCTGGCGATGGGCCCCGAACCGCTCTCCGACGATTTCCGCGAAGAGGCCTTTGCCCGGCTGGCGGCGACGTGTGGTCCGGTGAAGCCGTGGCTACTGTCGCAGAAACCCGTGAGCGGCGTGGGCAACATCTACGCCGACGAGAGCCTGTGGGCCGCGCAGCTGCACCCCGCCCAGACCCGCCTGACCCGCGAGGAAGCTGGGCGCCTGTACCACGCCGTGCGCGAGGTGATGGGCCATGCGGTGGCGGCGGGCGGCAGCAGCCTGGGCGACGGGGTGGGCAATTACCGCCAGCACGACGGCCAGAGTGGCGGCTACCAGACCCAGCACCACGCTTATGGCCGGGCCGGGCAGCCGTGCGACCGCTGCGGCGCGCCCATCGAAAAGACTGTGCTGGGCGGACGCGGCACCCATTTTTGCCCCGTGTGCCAGCCGCTGCACCCCCGCGCCCGTCAGGAGACCCCATGACCGACCTGACCGGGCTGCGGCTGTCCTACACCCGCGCCGAACTGCGCCGCGCGGCCCTGCACGCCAACCCCCTGCACCAGTTCCAGGCGTGGCTGCAAGAAGCCCTGGAGGCCGGGTTGCGCGAGCCCTACGCCCTGAGCCTCGCCACCGCCGACGCCAGCGGGCGCCCCAGTGTGCGCACCGTGCTGCTGCGCGGCGCCGGGGAAGAGGGCCTGACCTTCTACACCAATTTCGAGTCGCACAAAGGCCGCGACCTGGGGGCCAACCCGCAGGCCGAACTGCTCTTTCACTGGGCCGAGCACGAGCGGCAGGTGCGCGCCTTTGGCCCCGTTACCCGCGTGCCAGACGACGAAGCCGACGCCTACTTTCACGCCCGCCCGCGCGAGAGCCAGCTGGCCGCCCACGCCAGCGCCCCGCAAAGCGCGCCCATTGCCAGCCGCGAGGCGCTGGAGGCCACCTTTGCCGACCTGCACGCCCGCTATCCCGGCAAGACCCCGGTGCCCCGCCCGGCCTTCTGGGGCGGCTTCCGGGTCCAGGTGCAGGAATGGGAGTTCTGGCAGGGCCGCGCCAACCGCCTGCACGACCGCTTCCGGTATATCCGGGCAGGCGGGGAGTGGCAGATCACCCGCCTGATGCCCTGAGCGGGTAGAAAGGGTCTTTGATCGGGTTTCTGGAAACATCCGTGACTCGAGTTGGCCGTTTTGAAGAAAGGACTTGCGGGGGAGAACCAGCTCTGACGCGTCGGGCCGTCGACTTGAGAGGGGTTGCAGGAGCGCAACCTCTCATTCTTTCCCGAACGATTCAGATGTGGGCGGCTGTCTGAGCGGTGGTGCGGACAGGTTTCAAGCGAGGCAAGCAGGTTCTCAGCTCAACCTGCCTGGGCCGTGCGTTTCCCGTCGGCTTCTGCTCCGCTGTCCAGGGCCCAACCTCTGCAGCGCAGCCCTGTAAGCCTCTGCAAAAGGGGGCAAAGCGCTGTATTCACCCAACTGCCCCAGCTGACGTGCTGCACCTCTGCGCACCCTTGCTGAAGGGTGACAGAAGTGGGCGGGAGGCCAGTTCCCGGTCGGGGTAGCATGGGCCCATGCCGCTGCATGTGGTCGAATCCAGCGTCCGCGCCCGCACCGGGCAGCCGGAAGACGGCGCCGACCTGCTGGTGGTCACGCCCCACCACGTGGCGGTGGTGGCAGGCCTGAGTTTTGGGGTTACCACCGGGGGCGCGCGGCCCCACGACCAGCCCCCGGCCCGGTTTGCCGCCAGTGTTGGCGCCGCCGCCCTGCGCGACCTGCCCCCCACCGCCGACCTGCGCGACGCCGCCGACCGCTTCACCCGCGCCCTGGACCAGGCGGTGGGCCGCGTGAGCGGCGGGGCCGGGCGCCTGCAGGTGGCCTACGCCCTGGCGGCCGTTAGCCACGCTCGGCGCGAGGTCTGGCAGATTGGCGCCGTGGGCGCCCAGTGGGACGGCGGTACGGGTCCCCAGGCCACCCACGGGCTGCCCAGCCTGCTGCCCTCGCTGGCGGCGGCGGCCCAGGCGCGGGCGGTCTTTCTGCACGCCCTTCTGGCGCGCGGCGACGCCCACCACACCCCGGCCGCCCTGCGCCACGACGACCCCGTCCAGCCCATCCTCGCCCCGCTGCTGGCCGCGCACGCTGCGCTGGCGAACACCACCGGCCCCTTTGGCTACGGCTTGGTGGACGGCCGCACCATTCCCGACGAGCACCTGCGCGTCTCGGTGCTGCCCCCTGGCCCGCGCGAGGTCTGTCTGGCCAGCGGCGGCTATCCGGCGGTGCTGCCCACCCTGGCCGCCGCTGAGCGCCACCTGGACGACCTGCTGGCGGCCGACCCGCTGCTGATCACGCGCTTTCCCTACGTGCGGCCCCATCGCCCCGGGCAGGACGGCTACGCCGACCGGGCCTACGTGCGGGTGCGCGTCTGGTGAAGGGGAGGCTCTGCCCCTCACGCGGGAACACCCTCTTTGTGGGCTATCGCGCCGTTGCCCGGGGCCCGGGTGGGCCATGCTGGCGCGCATGAGTAACCTCTTTACCGCCCAGGCTGTCGCCACCGGGGGCCGCGCCGGCACCGTTGCCAGCGAAGATGGCCGCCTGAACCTGAACCTGAGCGTCCCCGCAGCCATCGGCGGCGACGACGGCCCCGGCACCAACCCCGAGCAGCTGTTCGCTGCGGGCTACGCCGCCTGCTTTCTGGGCGCCCTGGGGGTGGCCGCCCGGCGCCAGAAACTGGACCTGGACCCCGCCAGCACCGTCAGCGCCCAGGTGGGCCTGCGCCGCGAGGGCCTGAGTTTTGCGCTGGACGTGGAACTCGAAGGCCACTTTCCCGGCCTCAGCCCCGAGCAGGCCCAGGCCCTGATGCACGCCGCCCACGAGGTCTGCCCCTACAGCGTGGCGACCAAAGGGAACGTAGACGTGCGCCTGACCGTGCGCTGAGGAGAGAAGCAAAGAGGCTTCTGCCGTTGGTGGCAGATCTGGGGTGAGCACGCGGCGAGAGAGCGTGGCTCACCTTTCTTTGTTGCCTGTACCTGGGCTGCGCGCAAAGAGCCGTTCTGTATCTCGACTGGACGCAGGTGGTCGAAGCCAGCCGGAAATCTTTCTTGGACTTCGGCCGAGAGAGGCCCGAGGCTGGCTGAATCCAGCTGCCGGCTCTAACCTCCGAGAGATGCCGTGACCTGTGACGGCATGGGGTCGACCAAAACGACGCGCAGAGCTGCACAGAACAGCAGCGTCGGAAAGGCAACGGTTTGCTGTGCATTACACCGGAGATGCGCCAAGGGTGGGGAGGCGCAGGTCTGTTCTGGAGTGTCTGGGTATGGTCCGCCCGCCACAGAAGCTTTGCCTGGGCCGTCCTCCCAGCTGGGCAAGCTGTCCTCCTGCCCTCCCTTTAGCCGCGTGGGTCCAGGCTGGTGTCGCTGAACTCCTCACCCAGGAGGTTCTGGCGCTCTGCGGGTGTCAGGGCCACCATCACCTGCCGCAGCACCACGTCCACGGCCTGCTCGGCGCTCTCGTCCAGGGTCAGGCCGTCCAGCAGCGGTACGCCCTGCGCGCGGGCCAGGGCTTCGAGTTCATCTTGCATGGCGCGAATTTCGTCGAAATAGGCCATGTAGCGGTGCAGGGGGCGGCTGGCGGCGGTTTCGGTGTCGCGGCTTTCAAAGTGGCGGCGGTGCTCGGCCGGGTCGGGCAGGGTGACCAGCATGGGCACCATCAGCGCACCCTGAAACGCCTCGGCGCGCAGGTAGCCGGGAACCAGATGCACGCCCTCCAGCACCAAGCTGCTGCCCTCCTGCACGCTGCGTTCCACCACGGCGCTCAGGCCCACGCTGACCTGCCCCACCTGATCGCGGAAGCCGGCCAGCAGCGCCTCGCGGGTGGGGCGCTCGGGGCGCTGGGCGCCGGGGGGCAGCAGGGCTTCCCAGGCATTGAAGGTGCTGGCGTGCAGGGTGGGCACCAGGGCGGGGGAAACCATCGCCCGCATCACCTCGCGAATGGAATCGGTGCTCACCACGCGCGCAATCCCCAGGCGGTAGGCAATCTCGGCGGCCAGGAAGCTCTTGCCGGTGCCGGACACGCCGCCCAGCAGCACGATCACCGGGCGGGGCGGGCGGCGAATCACCCGCAGCAGGCGGTAGCGGGCGCTCACATCCGGGCCCACCTCGTCGCGCAGCAGGGCTTCCACCTTGGCCTGAATGGCCTGCCGGGTCACCACCCGGTCCTCGCGTCCGCGCAGGTCGCGCTGGGTCACGCGCGCCACCTTGCGCGCCACGTCGGGGGTCACGCCCGCCGCCAGCATGGACTGCACCAGAATGCCCTTGGAAAAGGGGCTGGGCACAGTGCTGCCCTCGCCAATCACGCCCAGTTTGCCCCGGTTGTGGCGCAGGTAGCGGTAGGTCAGGCGCAGGTGTTCGCCGTAGCGCTGGGCCAGGGCGTCTTCAATCAGGTTGTCAATTTCCTCGGCGCTCAGGCGGCGCACGCCCCGCTGGCGCAGCCGCACGTCCACCACGCTGGCGGTGGCGTAGGCGTCCTTGCTGGACAGCCCGGTGTCTTCCAGCGTGCGCGCCAGCACGCCCCGGCTAAAGGGCAGCTCGCCCTTCTTGGCGGTCACCAGAATGTCGGCAAAGGCGGGGGTCTGCGCCTCGGCGGCCTGGGCCACCTCCGGGCCCAGCACGTCGCGGGCCACCTCCACCATCAGGGCCTGCAACTCGGCCGGGCTGACCACCGTGCGCCGCGCCAGGCGCAGCTGCTGCTCAATGCGCCGGGCCGCGGCGGCAGCCTGGGCGCCCTCGGCCCCGGCGTTCACCAGCGACTCCACCAGCAGGCCCCGGCTGAACGGAAAGGCGTGGCGCGCGGTGCCAATCCGCAGTTCGGGCTGGGTCACGGCGAAGGAATGGGGGAGAGGGGCGCGAGGCGGTTCACCCGGGCAGTGTACTCCCCCCGTCCGGCGCCGCCGAAGGCCCAGGGCACGGTGTGGTCGGACGCCGTGCAGAAGGGCGCGGCTTGCGTGAGAAAGTCCACAAGCCGCGCCTTGACTGTGCCTATGCCCCGGGCGCGGGGGCGGTTGGCCTCAGCTCCGCCCCTCGCGCTTGATCGCGCCTTCCAGCAGCAGCCCCAGGGCCAGGCGCATTTCTTCGCGCAGCGGGCGCTCGGTGCCGTAGGCGCTCCAGCGCAGCGCCACCATCAGGTAGGTATCGGCGATCAGGTTGCTGATGCGCTGCAGGCTGAGGTCGGTGCGCATCTGCCCGGCGTGGTGCATGGGCCGCAGAATCAGCTCAATGACCTTGCTCAGCGGCAGCGCCTGGTACGCGGTGCGGGCGCGCTCGGGGTTGGGGTTCATGACCTCGTAGGCCAGCGGCGGAAACAGGTCGCGCTCGCGGGTGTTTTCCTCGGCCAGCCGGTCCCAGACCTCGTACAGCACCGTCAGGGGCGGGGTGCCCTCGTGCAGCCGGGCCTCGGCGTGGTCGCGCAGGCGGTTCATCACCTCGCTGCCGTAGTCCAGCAGCACCGCTTCCTTGTAGGGGTAATAGTTGAAGAAGGTGCCGCGCGAAACGTTGCTGGCGCGCGCAATATCGGTTGCGGTGGTGGTCTGGAACCCGCCGCGTTTGAACAGGTCAATGGCAACCGAATAGATGCGGGCGCGGCGGCGCTCCTTCTGGCGTTCGCGCAGCGAGGTGGAATCCATGATTCCCCAAGGTATAGCGTGCCGGGTTCAAAATTGCACCCTGTTCAAACAGGTTCCGGGAAAGGGCGCCCAAGGCAGCTCTGGTACGCTGTGCCGTATATGACCGTGATTCTGGGCATCGACATTGGTGGCAGTGGCATCAAAGGCGCGCCCGTGGATACGGCCACGGGGCAGTTGGTGGCCGAGCGCCGCCGCATTCCCACCCCCGAAGGCGCCGCGCCAGACGACGTCAAAGCCGTGGTGGCCGAACTGGTGGCCCACTTTGGCCTGCCGGGGCCCGTGGGCGTGACCTTCCCCGGCATCGTGCAGCGCGGCCATACCCTGTCGGCGGCCAACGTGCACAAAGACTGGATTGGCCTGAACGCCGACGCCCTGTTCACCGAGGCCACCGGCCACGACGTCTTTCTGATCAACGACGCCGACGCCGCCGGGCTGGCCGAGGCGCGCTTCGGGGCCGGGGTGGACCAGAGCGGCACCGTGCTGGTGCTGACCTTTGGCACCGGCATTGGCAGCGCCCTGATCCATGACGGCGTGCTGGTGCCCAACACCGAACTGGGCCACCTGTGGCTGCGCGACAAGCACGCCGAGACCTGGGCGTCGGACCGCGCCCGCGAGCGCGACGACCTGAACTGGAAGCAGTGGAGCAAGCGCGCCTGCACCTACCTGCAGCACCTGGAACTGCTGTTCAGCCCTGAACTGTTCATTATTGGCGGCGGCATTAGCAAAAAGGCCGAGAAATGGCAGCCGCACCTGAAGCTGGAACGCAGCCGGGTGGTGCCCGCGCAACTGCTGAACGAGGCCGGCATCGTGGGGGCCGCCATGATGGCCGCCGGGCACCTGGCCCCGGCCAAGCCCAGCCGCAGTGCCAAAAAAGTTTAGACTGAAGCTCAAATGTTCTCCTGGGAACTTTTCGAGCGCCGCAGGCGTACAGGGGGTCGTATGGGATTCTTGAAACGAATGATGGCTGCAGTCGGCGTGGGGGGGGCCAAGGTGGACGCCCAGGTGCACAACCCCACCGTGCGCATTGGCGAGAGCGTTAGTGGCGTTGTGGTGGTGCAGGGCGGCGGCGTGGAGCAGCGCATTGAGCGCATCAACCTGGGGCTGGCCACCATGTACAAGGCCGACGACACCTACGTGCACCACCAGCTGAGCAAGGTGCCGGTAATTCCGGGGTTCGACTTGCGCGCCGGTGAGCGCCGCGAGTTCCCCTTCAGCATTCCGGTGGCCCCCGGCACCCCGCTGACCCTCAGCGGCACCCGCGTCTGGCTGGCCACCGACGCCGATATTGCCGGCGCCGCCGACCCCGGCGACCAGGACCAGCTGCAGGTGCTGCCCAGCCGCGAGATGGAGGTGCTGTTCCAGGCCGCCCAGCAGCTGGGGTTTCAGATTTCGGGCAGTGAGGTGGAATACCACCACGGCCGCATTGCCCAGGAAATCAGCTTCCGCCCGCCCTACGGGCAGTACAAGATTGCCGAGATCGAGATGATGCTCTTCCCGCAGGGCGGCGGCCTGGACGTGATTCTGGAGGTGGATCGCCGCGCCACCGGGATGGCCAGCCTGTTTACCAGCGAGTTCGAGCAGAAGGGGCGCTGGCACCTGAGTGCCCAGACCCTGAATGCCGGTGTGGACGCCGTGGCCCGAGAACTGGAGGCGCGAATCCGCAGCCTGATGTAACCCAGGAGGGAATGGGGGAGAGGGACGGTGCGCGCTTCAGGCACCGTCCCTCCCCTGTGGGTTGGCGCACGTGGGCCGCTGTCCCCTGACCGCAGCGCGCTGTCGTACCCTGGGCCATGCGCCCCGACGCCCTGACCCTGGTGGAAATCGCGGACCTGCTGGACGCCGCCTACCACGCCGACCGCAACCCTGAGGCCCAGGGTCCCATTCCCGAAACGCGCGCCGCCCTGGCCGACTACCTGGGCTGCCACCCCGAGACCCGCGCGGGGGTCTGGTCCATCTGGCAGCCCCAGTTGCTGGCCGCTGGAGAAGATGCAGACGCCGCCGAATACTGGTTGGATGCCGAATTCATCGAGCCCTGCCATGAGGAGGCGCGGCAAGAGTCTGGTGGCGGAGGGTCAGCGCGCGAGGTATCCCAGGCCGCCGAGGCTCAGGGCTCAGGGGTCAGCCGGGTCATCACAAAGGCGAGGGTCCCCTTTGACTGATCCTTCCAGTAAAGCAGGCCCCCGTGCGCGCCAGTCGTGTTAGAACGGTCACCGTACACCTCGCCCATCACGACCCCCCCTTTGGAGAACTCAAGGCGCCATGTTGGGCTGGATGGCAGTGGGGTGGTCTGCAGCTTGAAGATCTGGTTCTTGCCTGCAGTCCCCTTGCCGCTCACGCTGTACTGCTCGCCGCGCAAGGTCAGGGTGCCGGACAGCGCGTACGTCTGCTCGTCTGTGTAGGTTGCTGCGGTGACAAGACGCAGCGGCTCGGCAGGCTGTGACGCAGTGGCCTGCGCCGTGCCCTCGAAGGTGCCGTGCAGCACCCAGGGATCGCTGGGAACCACCACGGTTTCACGCACACCACAGGCGCTCAGAGCCCCGAGAACAAGAAGACCAACCAGAAGACGCATGGCCGCAGGATAGAGAAGGCGGCGCTTGTTGGAGGCGGCATTTGCCGCTCCGGGTTCTGGAGTGAAGGCTGGCTCCAGTGGACATGTCGGTGGAGGAGCCGGGGGATACCGGCTGCGCCTCGAGAGCGGTTGACCATAGAACCCCCTCACCCCTCGCGGCGCGAGGCCCTCGCTGCGGCGCCGCTCTTCGAGTCCCAAGGGGGGAGAGGGTCGAGAACCAACATCCTCTTGATGGCAACGGCTCTACTGAACGGCCAACTGACGAAGAGGTGGTGCCGCCATGTGGCCCGGCCCTCCCTGCGGTGTGAACACTGGTGCGGCCCGTTTTCCAGCGGTGCAGGGCGGTAGTTATGAAAAGGTACTCTGGAACGCTTGACCCGCTGACACCCCTCTGCGGGCCCTGCTGGTCGAAAAAATGCCGTCATACGTGACGGCATTTGTTGGCAGTCGTCTTAGACCGTGAAGCTCTTGTCGCACCACCACATCTTCACGATGGCCGGCTTGTCGCTGTTGTAGCGCACGGTATGGACGGAACGGGTGCTGCTGTAGATGCCCAGGTAATAGGTGTCGCCCGAGGCGTCGGTGAACGCCAGATACATGCTGCCGCTGAACGCGCCGCTGGGGCCCTGAGCGTCCACATTGACCACATAGTCGTAAATGCCCGGCGATCCGGTGAGGGTGATGCCGTACACCTGACCATTGTCGTTGGCGCGCATACAGGTGCTGAGGTCGGTGTTGCCGTTGATGGCGGCCCGCTCATTGGGCTGCATGCCCCGGTCAGATTGAACGACGTTGGGGTTGTCCTTGGCTTCGCCGCATGCACCTGTGAAATTGCAGATGGGATAGTCCGACATGGCTGCTCCTGTGGGGAAAAGACGGAAGAGGAAACGCGGAAGAGCATGCTCGGTGTGCATACGAACGCCGCCGGCAGCCTTCGTACGCGCGCAGCATGACAGGCACAGAGTTAACGGCGCGTTATTGATGAGCTTGGCCCCCACCCCGGCGCTGGGATGGGGGCCAAACTGACAGAGGTTACTTGACGACCAGGTTAATGATCCGCCCCGGCACGTAGATCTCCTTGACCACCGTCTTGCCCTCGATAAAGCGGGCCACGTCGGCATTGGCTTTGGCGGCGCTCAGGGCTTCCTCGGCCGTGGCGGTCTTGGAGATGGTGACCTCGCCGCGCACCTTGCCGCTCACCTGCACGCCCAGGGTCACGCTGTCGCGGGTGGCGGCCTGCTCGTCCACGGCGGGCCAGCTCTGGGTGTGCACGCTGCCGGCCCCGCCACGCTCGGTCCAGATTTCCTCGGCGATGTGGGGCACGATGGGGGCCAGCATCAGGTTGAAAATATGCAGGGCCTCGTCCCAGGCGGGCGTGCCGTACACCGGCGAACGCTTGGCCTTCACCAGGGTGTTCGTCAGTTCCATCAGCGCGGCCACGATGGTGTTGAAGCTCAGGCGGTCAAAGTCGGCCCCCACTTTCTTCAGGGTGCTGTGCACCGCGTAACGCAACTCGGCGTCGGTGACTTTCTCGGCGGGGCCCACCGGGCTCTCCTCGAAGTACAGGTTCCACACGCGCCCCAGCCACTTGGCCGGTCCGTTGATGCCCTGCGGGTCCCAGGGGCCGCCCAGTTCCCACGGCGCGATAAACAGCAGGTAGGTGCGCACGGTGTCGGCGCCGTACTCGCGCACCAGATCGTCGGGGTCCACCACGTTGCCCCGGCTCTTGCTCATCTTCTCGCCGTCCTCGCCCAGAATCATGCCCTGGTTGCGCAGCCACGCAAACGGCTCGGACTGCGTGGTCAGGCCCATGTCGCGCATCACCTTGGTCCAGAAGCGGCTGTACAGCAGGTGCAGAATGGCGTGCTCAATGCCGCCCGTGTACAGGTCCACCGGCAGCAGGTCGGCCTTGGCGGGGTCAAAGGGGTGCGCTTCGTCCTTCGGGCTCAGGTAGCGGTACATGTACCACGACGAATCCACGAAGGTGTCCATGGTGTCGGTGTCGCGCTCGGCCTCGCCGCCACAGACGGGGCAGGCCGCGCGCATCCACTCGGCATTCAGCTTCAGCGGGCTCTGGCCGGTGGGCGTGAAGGCCACGTTGTCCGGCAGGCGCACCGGCAGTTCCTCGGCGGGAACGGGCTGCGCGCCGTGCTCCGGGCAGTACACGATGGGAATGGGCGTGCCCCAGTAGCGCTGGCGGCTGACCAGCCAGTCGCGCAGGCGGTAGGTCGTCTTGGCCTTCGCCACGCCGCGCGCTTCCAGCTGCTCGGTGATCGCCGCAATGCTGGCCTTGCCCCCGGGCATGCCGTCAAACTCGCCGGAATTCACGATCTGGCCCTCGCCCACGTAGGGCTCGGCCGCGTCGTCGGCCATCGCCGCGCCGCCTTCGGGGCGAATCACTTCCCTGATCTCCAGGCCGAACTTCTTCGCAAAGGCGAAGTCGCGCTCGTCGTGGGCGGGCACGGCCATGATCGAGCCGGTGCCGTAGGTGACCAGCACGTAGTCCGCCACCCAGATCGGCAACTGGTGGCCGGTGATGGGGTGCGTGGCGAACGAGCCGGTGAACACGCCGGTCTTCTCGCCCTCCTGCTGGCGCTCCACATCGGTCTTGCGGCCAGCGGCGGCCACGTACGCCTCCACGGCCCCGCGCTGCTCGTCGGTGGTCAGGGCCGGGACCTTGGCGTGCTCGGGGGCCAGCACCATGAAGGTGGCGCCCATCAGGGTGTCGGGGCGGGTGGTGAACACCGTCTCGGGGCCGGCGGGGGTGTCAAAGGTCACTTCTGCGCCCACCGATTTGCCGATCCAGTTGGTCTGCATCAGGCGAACTTTTTCCGGCATGTCCGTCTGGGCAAAGTCCAGCAGTTCGTCGGCGTAATCGGTGATTTTCAGGTACCACTGGCTCAGGTTGCGCTTTTCCACGGGGGTGCCGCAGCGCTCGCAGGCGCCGTTCACCACCTGCTCGTTGGCCAGCACGGTCTGGTCCTTGGGGCACCAGTTCACCAGGCCGCCCTTCTTGTAGGCCAGGCCGCGCTTGAAGAACTCGGTGAAGAACCACTGGTTCCAGCGGTAATACTCCGGGTCGCAGGTGGCAAAGGCGCGGCTCCAGTCAATCATGGTGCCCATGCGCTGGAACTGCCCGGTCATGTATTCAATGTTGCGGTAGGTCCAGCCCGCCGGGTCCACGTTGTTCTTGATCGCCGCGTTCTCGGCGGGCAGCCCGAAGGCGTCAAAGCCCATCGGAAACAGCACGTTGTGCCCGCGCATCCGCATCCAGCGGGCCCGCGCGTCCGGCGCCACATTGGCGTACCAGTGCCCAATGTGCAGGTTGCCGCTGGGGTAGGGGAACATGGTCAGCGCGTAGAACTTCTCGCCCGGCGCGTCCTCATTGAAGGTGTACAGGCCTGCCTTGGCCCAGGCGTCCTGCCACTTGCCTTCAATGGCGTGCGGGTTGTACCGCTCCATACGCGGCTCCTGAATGTTGATGCTGGATTCGTTTGTCTGGGTCATGGCATGGCTCCTTGGGAGGTTGAACGGAGAAGGGTGATCGTTGATGGAGAAGGGCGCGGGCGCATGGGGTTGTCCATCAACCTTCAACCATCCCCCCTCAACAAAAAAAGCGCCCCGGCACGCAACCGGGGACGCTCGAACATAGCGGCTGGGCTAGTCGAGGCGTCCCCGGGTGGTAAGCGCAGAGCGGATCATGGGGGCAGTGTAGCGCATGAGCGTGGGGGCCGCGCTAGCGAACTGGCGTACTGCCCACATGGACCAGGGTGCCGGCGCCCCGGTGTTCCGCGATGTACAGCACGCGTTCCTGCCCCCGTGTCAGGACCACTTCCAGCTGCACGCCGTCGTCGGGGCGGGTGGTCAGGCGGGCAAAGCCAGCGTCTTCCAGGCGCTTCAGCACCGCCTCGGGCTGCCAGTCGGAGAACAGGTACTGCTCCAGGCGGGTTTGCCCGGCGCGGACCTCGGCGCGCACGCTGCGCGATTCGGGGCAGGTGGGGGTGGCGCCGGCAGGCATGGGGGCCACACCCCACACCTGCCCGGGCTGCTCGAAGCAGTACAGGGCGCCGCGCCAGCGGGCCCCCGACGCCCACCACACGGCGCCGGCACACACGAGAAGCAGGGCCACCAGGGCGGGCAACACACGCGGCATGGTGGCAGCCTAGCCCACCGCCGGGCCGGGGCCCCAGGGCCAGGCGCTCCCGGCAGATGTGGGAACCAAGGCGTATGGCCCCCGGTACTGTAAAGAGATGGAACGACCTGATGTCTGGACCCGCGTGCGGGCCACCTTGCGCGGTGAGCAGAACGCCGAAACCCTCTATGCCTACCGCCGCGCCGGGGCCACCGTGCACGAGCTGCTGGACGCGGCGGAGCGGCGCCGCTTTGAGCTGGCGGCAGCCGGGGTCAGCCCCTTTGCTATGGCCAAGCCGGTGGGCCTGGAGCTGGCCAGCATCTGGAACGCCTTTGCCCTGCAAACCCTAGGCGACCGCATGCTGCAGGCCGATGAAACCGCCGACCCCGGCACCGTGGGGTTCGTGCCCCCCGTGACCTTCGGGCAGGTGCAGGGCTACTACGAACAGGTGCAGCGCTGGCTGGCCTACGCCAGTCAGGCCGCCCACGACCCGGGCTTTTCGTTGCCGGCGGGCACCCTGCCGGCGCCGCTGCCAGCGTGGTCGCCCGTGGAGCCCTGCCCGCGCCCGCACCTGGACGCCATGATGGCCGCCCTTCAGGCCATGCGCCTGCACGCCGAGGCCGTGATGCACGAGCTGGAAAAAGCCACGCCCGAGGCCGACGCCCAGAAACTGGCGCGCCTACGCGGGCAGGTGGCCCAGGCCCTGAGTAAGGGCGACTACGCCGCGCGCATGTACACCCCGGGCGCCAGTCAGGCGCTGCACGAGCAGATCGAGGAACACGCCAAGGCGGCGGTGGAAGAGCTGTACCGCGTGGGTCAGCTCATCAGCTACCCGGCCCTGCTGGACCAGCAGCGCAGCCTGCGCCAGACCCCGGCCCAGCCCAACGTGGTCCCGGTGGCCCTGCCGGGCGAGCCCGGGTTCGATCCCTGGATCATGACCGATCCTTCGGCCGCGCCGCACCTGCGCCGGGACACCCGCGCCGGGCAGGTGATTGCCGAGATGTGGGCCCTGGACCCCAACCCCCGCGAGAGCGTGGGGCTGTGGCAGGACATCCAGGCGGCCATGAAACGCGGCGACGTGCGGTACGCGCACTATGCCAGCGGCCCCCGGGTGGGCCACTACTTCTGCACACCCTGGGCCGCCATCTACGAGGCGGTGCGCCCCGTGGTGATCGGGGCCACCCCGGTGCCGCCCAAGCAGCGCTTCACCATCGAATGCGCCGCCGAGGGCGTGCGGGTGGGCTATCCCTTCAAGCGCGAGGTGGTGCTGGGTGACTTCCGCCCGGCCCAGCTGGACTACTGCGACCCCGACGCCCCGCCCCCCCACGACGACTGATACGGCCGGACAGGTCCGTTCCATGCAGGACAGAACCGGAGGGTCCCCGCCTGCGGCACTCTTCCCGCCCACTGCCCGGAACCCCATGTTCGTTCCTTCGCTGCTCCGCTCCTCCGCGGGTCCCTCCGGTCGGAACAGTCCCTCACGCGGTCCGGCATTCTTTGGAAGCCGTCTGAGCTGACACAGGGGAACCGGGCGCAGGCCAGCTGGCGTGGACCAGCATGGGAGAAGGCCGCGTGGCGGGCGGCCCCCCTTCTGGCTACACTGCGCCTCACATGCAACGTTCTTCTCGCCGGGCGCGGTGGTGGCCGCGCGTTTTGCTGGGCCTGGGGCTGCTGGGGCTGGCCCTGGCCGGGCTGGTCTATGCCCTGACCGATCACCCCCGTTCCGTGCAGGCCGCCGAACTGACCTGCCCGGCGGGCACGCCCACCCTAAAGGTCGGGCAGCCCGTGAAGGTCCTGAGCTGGAACGTGCAGTACCTCGCCGGACGCGGGTACGTGTTCTTCTACGACACCCTGGCCGGTGATGGCCCCGACACCCGCCCCACCCCCGACAGTCTGGCCCGCACGCTGAACGAGGTCACGGCCGTGATCCAGGCAGAAAACCCCGACCTGATCCTGCTGCAAGAGGTGGACCGGGGCAGCAAGCGCACGGACTACGCCGACCAGCTGGCGCAGCTGCAGGCGCGCCTGGGTGGGGCCTATCCCTGTGCCGCCAGCGCCTACTACCACCGCGCGGCGTTCGTGCCGCACCCGAAGATCATGGGCAAGGTGGGCCTGAGTCTGGTGACCCTCAGCCGTTACCGCCTGGACACGGCCACCCGGTACGCCCTGCCGCCCATCTGCGGCGATCCGCTGACGGTGGCGTTCAACTTCAAGCGCGCCGTGCTGGGGGTCACGCTGCCGGTGGCGGGCGGGCGGCCCCTGACCGCCTACCAGACGCACCTGGACGCCTTTGCCCAGGGCTGCGACACCATGGAGCGGCAGGTGGCGGCGGTACAGGCGCGCCTGCGCGACACGCCCGGCCCCTGGATCATGGGCGGCGACTTCAACCTGCTGGGCACAGCCGGGGCCTACGCCCGCCTGCGCGAGCGGGAACGCGCCTACTTCAACCCCCAGACCGAACTGAAACCCCTGATGGACGCCTACGACGCATTCCCGAACGAGGCGCAGATTGACACGGGCGAGTCCCGCTTCTTCACCCACTTTCCCAACGACCCGGCCGTGGGCCGCCCCGACCGCACCATTGACTACTTCTTCTTTTCACCCGGCCTGCGCCACACCGCCGACCGCATCCGCCAGGACCAGCCCAAGATCAGCGATCACTTTGCCATGCTGACGACGGTGGCGCCCTGAGGGGCGGTGAGGGTTGAACGTTGATGGTTGATAGAAAAAACAGGGGCAGAGGCGAACGCGCTTCTGCCCTTTCACCATCAACCTTCACCCATCTTCCATCAACGGCCTTACTCCTGGCTGGTGATAAACGGCAGATTCCGGTCAAACTGGGCGCGGTCCAGGCCGTAGCCGTACACAAAAGCGTCGGGGATGGTAAAGCCCAGGTACTCCACGGGGATTTCTACCTTGCGGCGGCTGGGTTTGCTGAGCAGCGCGGCGATCTTGAGGCTCTTGGGGCCGCGGCCCTCCAGGTAGTGCAGCAGGTAGTTCATGGTGATGCCGGTGTCCACGATGTCTTCCACCAGAATGACGTGGCGGTCACTGATGGGAAACTGGAGGTCCTTGACGATGCGCACCTCGCCGCTGGACTGCTTGGCGTTGCCGTACGAACTGGCCTGCAGGAAATCAATGGTGCAGGGCATGTTCAGGGCGCGCACCAGATCGGTGTGGAACATAAAGGCGCCGTTGAGCACGCAGATCAGGTGCGGTTCCAGGCCACGGTAGTCCTCGCGGATTCGGGCGGCAATCTCCTGAATGCGGGCCTGAAGCTGCTCCTGCGTGATCTGAACGGGGCCGTTGCCGGGGGCGAGAGTCATACCTGCTCAGGCTAACACGGGGCGCGCCCCGCGCTATCCTCGCCCGCATGACAGGGGGGGGCGTGGGGGCAGAACTGGACTTTTCCCGGGTGCCGGGGGTACTGGGGCGCATTGTGGCCGAGCGGGTGGCCGATTACCGGGCAGCCGACCCGGTCCTGGGCGCGGCCCGGCCAGCGGCGCGGCGGTTCGAGGCGGCCCTGCGCGGCCCCGATCTGGCCCTGATTGCCGAGGTCAAGCGGGCCAGCCCCAGCCAGGGGGCCATTGCGCCCCTGGACCCGGCGCAGGCGGCGCGGGCCTACGAAGCTGGCGGCGCGGCGGCCATCAGCGTGCTCACCGAGCCCCGGCACTTCAGCGGCGACGCCCAGGCCCTGCGCGACGTGGTGGCCGGCGTGGCCCTGCCCGCGCTGCGCAAGGACTTCGTGGTGCATCCGGCCATGCTGCGCGAGGCGGCCGACTGGGGCGCCTCGGCCGCGCTGCTGATGGTGAGCGTGCTGCACGAGGCCACGGGCGAGTTTCTGGCGCAGGCCCAGCATCTGGGGCTCGACGCCCTGGTGGAAGTGCACGACGAACGCGAACTGGACCTCGCGCTGGAAACCGGCGCCCGCATCATCGGGGTGAACAACCGCGACCTCACCACCCTGCACATTGACCTGGCGGTGAGCCCCCGCCTGATCCGCCGGGCCCGCGAGAAAGGCTTTGAAGGCGTGCTGGTGGCCGAAAGTGGCTACCGCACCCCGGCCGACATCACTGGCGTGCGCGGCCTGGCCGACGCCGTGCTGGTGGGCACCAGCCTGGCGGGCAGCGGCGACCTGGAACGCGCCGCGCGCGACCTGATGGCCGGGGTGTGAGCCTGGGCGCCTCGCTGACCCTGCTGGGCACCGGGGACAGCAAGGGCGTGCCGCGCTTCTGATGCGCCTGTGCAGTGTGTACCGAAGCCCGCCAGACCGGTATCAACCGCTGCCGTACCGCGACCCTGCTGCGTGTGGGGCCGCCGACGGCGCTGCTGGACGCCGGACCCGACACGCACGCGGCGCTGGCCGGCCTGGAACGCCCCCTGGTGCCGGACACGGTGCTGCTGCCGCACGCCCACAACGACCATGTGCTGGGCCTGGGCGACCTGCTGGACGACGTGCGCTACGGGGGGGCACCCTGCCAGTGTCTGCCCCGGCCAGCGTGATTCCCGCGCTGCGGGGGCGCTTTGGCTCCGCCTTCCGGGTGCGCTCGCCCGTGCAGGCGTGGCCGGAGGAGGGGGTGTGGGTGGGGGCCCGGTGCGGGTGAGCGCCTTTGGGGTGCCGCACGGGGCCAACGGCCAGAGCCACACCCTCCGGCTGGACGGCCCCGGCTGGGCTGCCGCCTTGGTGACGGACGCCATTGACGTGCCGGACGAGGTGGCCGCCCGCTGGCTGGCCGGCCTGGACCTGCTGGTCCTGAGCACACCTTTTGCCGATGAATCCGCCCAGCCCCACACCCGGCGCAGCGTATACGACGTGCGCGAGGCCCTGGCCCCCTCCCGTGGGCGCATTCGGCGCGGCGGGTGGTGCTCAGCCACCCGTCGCATGGGGTGGACGTGCGCGACCCGGCCCTGCTGCCCGCCGGCTGGCGTTACGCCCACGACGGCCTGTGCCTGCCACTGCCTTGACCAGGTTCTGCTCACGGTGGCTGAGGTCAGACGCCCGCCTCTGCAACATGCTGGAACCGTCGCCCGTCTCTTGCTCCACTGCCCTGTCTCCCTGCCCGTAACCGCCTCACTTTTTGAGGACGAAATTCACCGCAGGGGACTCTACACTGTCCCTTCGATGACGGCCGCTGCCCACCCCCCCCGCTACCTGCGCTGGTTGATTCTGGGGGGCGCGGCGCTGCTGCTGATCGTGGTGGCGCTGCAGCCAGAGGTCCGCGCCTTTCTGGGCCGGGGCTACGCCGCGCTCACCAGCAGCGACCCCCAGGTCACACACGCCTTTGTGTCGGGGCTGGGGTGGGCGGGGCCGCTGGCCCTGATCGCGGGCTTCGTATTGCAGGCGGTGCTGCCGGTGCTGCCCGCCCTGGTCATGACGGCCGTGACGGCGCGCGCTTACGGCCCGCTGGAAGGCTTCGTGATCGTGTACGTGGGCACGCTGCTGGGCGCGGCGGCCGGCTACGGCCTGGGGCGCCTGGTGGGCGATACCCTGGTGCGCACCCTGGCGGGTGAGCGGGCGCGGCTGGCCGCCCACGCCTTTGCCGAGCGCCACGGCGTCCAGGGCGTGCTGATGGTGCGCCTGATGCCGGTGCTCTCGGCCGACGTGATGAATCTGGTGGCGGGGGCTGCCCGCATGGGGTTCCGGCCCTTCATGCTGGCAACCGCTGCTGGGGCGCTGCCCGTTACGGCCCTGGTGGTGTGGCTCAGCGGCAGTGGTCAGCGGCTGATGTGGGGTCTGGGCCTGCTTTCGGCGGTGGTGGGGGCCGTGGCCCTGGGGCGCTGGTGGCTCTCACGCCGCGCGGGGGCTGGGCGCCGCGATGAGGGTCCGGTTAGCGAAGAGGGGACAGGCGCCGAATCGACTCCGGGCAACGCTGGTTGAGCGCCTCGCCGCTGTCCCAGGGGATGATCGTGGTGGGCAGCTGGCCGTCTCACAACGGAAGCAAAAGATGCCCCGGCTGTCTGCAGCAATCCAGAAAGCCAGAGGCACCACGCCCCAGGCTGGCATCGGCCGCCCCTCTCATGCCGGCCCCGAGGGCACCACAGACATCCCCGGACCCCTCCTTCGCCCCGGCTGGGCGCCCCTGGTAGACTGGGCGGCAGAACGTGTCGCGGCTCACCGAGGCACGGCAGGAGGCTCATGACAGGGAACACGACAGGCGCGCCCGCCTCGGCTTACGAGCGCTCGGGGGTCAGTATTGATGCCGGGCACCGCGCAGTGGAACTGATGAAGGGGGCGGTGGCCCGCACCCACACGCCCCAGGTGCTGGGCGGCCTGGGCGGCTTTGGCGGGCTGTTCCGCGCCGCCTTTGGGCACATGGAGGACCCCGTGCTGGTGGCCAGCACCGATGGCGTGGGCACCAAGACCAAGGTGGCGGTGCGCACCGGGCAGTTTGCCGGCCTGGGCGCCGACATCGTGAACCACTGCGTGAACGACATTCTGGTGCAGGGCGCGCGGCCCCTGTTTTTTCTGGACTACGTGGCGATGGGCAAGCTGCTCCCCGAGCGTGTGGCCGAGGTCGTGACCGGCGCTGCCCAGGCCTGCGAGGCGCTGGGCGTGGCCCTGCTGGGCGGCGAAACCGCCGAGATGCCCGGCGTGTACGTGGAAGGCGAGCTGGACATCGTGGGCACCATCGTGGGTGTGGTGGACCGCCCGGCGCTGGTGAGTGGCCGCCGCATTCAGGCCGGGGACCGCGTGGTGGCCCTGCCCAGCGCGGGGCTGCACACCAACGGCTTTTCCCTGGCCCGCATGGCGCTGGACGACCTGAACTGGCAGGAGGCCCGCGCCGATCTGGGCGGCCAGACGCTGGCCCAAGTGCTGCCGGTGCCGCACCGTGCGTACCTGCACGCGTACGACGCCCTGCAGGCGGCGGGCGTGGACGTGCGCGGCATGGCGCACATCACCGGGGGCGGGCTGGTGGACAACCCGCCGCGCGTCTTTCCCCAGGGGATTGGTATGCAGGTGGACCTGGGCTCGTGGACGGTGCCCCCGGTCTTTGAACTGATTGTGGCCCGGGCGCAGGTGGCGCGCGAGGAAGCCTTCCGGGCCCTGAACATGGGCGTGGGCTTCCTGTTCATCGTGCCGGCGGCCCAGGAAGCGGCGGCGCTGGACACCCTGCGCGCAGCGGGCGAGCAGCCCTGGGTGATTGGCGAGATGGTGCCGGGCCAGGGCGTGAGCTTCCGGGGCGCGTCTTGACCCAGCGACCGGCCAAACTGGCCCCCACCGGGTTTGCGGCCCCCGACCGCGCCAGCGCCACCGAGTTCTGGGTGGTGCGCCACGGCGAGAGCACCTGGAATGCCGATGGCCGCTACCAGGGGCAGGCGGACGTGCCCCTGAGCCACATTGGCATTCTGCAGGCCGCCAGCCTCGCTGAGCGCCTGACCGGCCAGACCTTCGACGCGGTGTACACCAGCGACCTGCAGCGGGCCTCGCGCACCGCCGAGATCGTGGCCGAGCGCCTGGACGGGGCCCCGGCGCCGCAGACGCACCCAGGGCTGCGCGAGATTGACGTGGGCGAACTGTCGGGGCTGGTGATCACCGAGATTCGGGCGCGTTACCCGGCCTACCTGCAAGCCCTCTCTACCGAACCCTGGAGCACCCGGCGCCCCGGCGGTGAGAGCATGGAAGACCTGTATGCCCGCAGCGGCGCGGCCTTTGGGGCATTGCGGGCCCGCCACCCCGGCGGGCGGGTGCTGGTCTTTACCCACGGCGGCGTGGTGCGCGTGGCGGTGGGGCTGGCCCTGGGCGGCGTGCCCGCCAACGCCTGGGCCCGCCTGAGCGTGTCCAACACCTCTATTACCCGGGTGCTGCTGGGCGAGGGCAGCGGCATGCTGCTGGGCTTCAACGACGACGCCCACCTGGAAAACCTGCTGGAAGCCACCGAAGCCGACGACGTGCTGGGCCAGGCGCCCTGAGTCCGGCCCGCCGCGCCGTGGCCTGCCCCCGTGCTGGGGAAGGCTACGGCGCCGCCCCTTTGGGATGCGGTTCAATCCTGCATGGCGTCCCAGATCGTGGGGACCCGCCGTGGGCCTCGCGCAGGCTGGGGGTGTGCGCTGCGGCGTGGGGTGGGCGGGTGGGCCGCCGCATCCCCTGGACCGGCCCGCAGCGAAAGGAACGACCATGACCACCCTGCCTGCCTCCGCCGCCGCTCCTGCGCTTCCTGTTCCCGCGCCCCTGCCCCGCATCATTCAGGGCGGCATGGGCATCGCCGTGTCCGATTGGCAGCTGGCCCGCACCGTGTCGCAGCACGGCGGGCTGGGCGTGGTGTCCGGCACCGGCATTGACACGGTGCTGCTGCGCCGCTTGCAGGACGGCGACCCCGGCGGGCATCTGCGCCGCGTGCTGGCCACCTTTCCCAACCCCTTGCTGGTGCAGGCGTGCCTGGGGCGGTTTTTCCGCCCGGGGGGCCGGGCGCCCGGCGAACCCTATGCCCGCCTGCCGCTGCCGTCGGCTGGCCGCTACCGCGACGCCTGGGAGATGACCCTGCTGGGCGCCTACGCCGAGGTGGCCCTGGCCCGCGAGGGGCACGCGCAGCCGGTGGGCCTGAACCTGCTGACCAAGCTGCAACTGCACACCCTGCCTGCTCTGTACGGCGCCCTGCTGGCGGGGGTGGACACCGTGATCATGGGCGCCGGAATTCCCCGTGACATCCCAGGCATTCTGGACGCCCTGGCCGCCGGGCAGCCGGCCACGCTGCGGCTGGACGTCAGGGGCGGCGAGGCCCTGCCCCTCACCTTTGATCCGGCCGACCTCGGGCTGCCCCGCGTGCCCCTGGCGCGGCCCCGGTTTTACCCGGTGGTGTCCTCGCATGTGCTGGCGGGGGTGCTGGCGAAAAAGGCCAGTGGGGCGGTGCAGGGCTTCATCGTGGAGGGGCCCTCGGCGGGCGGGCACAACGCGCCGCCGCGCGGTCCCCTGACCCTGGACGGCCAGGGCCAGCCGGTCTACGGGGAGCGCGACGCCGCCGACCTGGGCGCCATGCGCGCGCTGGGGCTGCCCTTCTGGCTGGCGGGGGGCTACGGTACGGCCGCAGGGCTGCAGGCGGCACTGGCCGCTGGGGCGACAGGCATTCAGGTGGGCACCCTCTTTGCCTTTGCCCAGGAATCTGGCCTGCGCGCCGACCTGAAGGCAGACGTGCTGGCGCGCGCCGCCCAGGGGCCGCTGGCGGTGTTCACCGACCCGCAGGCCTCGCCCACCGGCTTTCCCTTCAAGGTGGTGGCGCTGCCCGGCACCCTGGCCCAGCCCGAGGTCTACGCCGCCCGCACCCGGGTGTGCGATCTGGGCTACCTGCGCGAGGCCTACCGCACGGAGCAGGGCGGCGTGGGCTGGCGCTGCCCCGCCGAGCCGGTGGCGGCCTATGTGGCCAAAGGCGGCGAGGCGGCCAGCACCCAGGGCCGCAAGTGCCTGTGTAACGCCCTGCTGGCCGACGCCGGCTACGCCCAGGTGGGGCGCGGCGCCCAGCCCGAGCCAGGGCTGCTGACCAGCGGCGACGACCTGGGCGCCCTGCGAGACTGGGCCCCCGGGTACCGCGCGGCAGACGTGCTGCGCTTGCTGGGCAGCTGATACGACTTCCGAAAAACGCCGTCACGTGTGGCGGCGTTTTTCCGACCGGAGGGACGCGCAGAGCTGCGAAGCAGAGAAGGAAAAAGGACGAATCTCCGGGAATTGAAGGAACATCCAGTTCTTTTCTGGGTGTTCCGGAAATGGACGGCAGTTCGTATGAGGGGGGGCGCGGCCCGGCTGGTGCGCTAGGGTGAGGCCCGACATGCACCCTCACCCTCCGTTCCCTGACCGGGGGCGCCCGTGAGCGCTCCTTCTGCCCCGCCCACGGGCCCGCTGCTAGAGCGCTACCGCGCCGGGGACCTGCGCGCCCTGGCCCGCGCCGTCACCCTGGCCGAGGCGGGACTGGACGGCGCCCGGCCCCTGCTGCGCGCCGCCCGGCAGCGGGCCGCGCGGGGTGAGCGCGCCGTGGTGCTGGGCGTGACTGGCAGCCCTGGCAGCGGCAAAAGTACCCTGGTGGACGCCCTGATCGCCGCCCTGCGTGCCCGGGGGCAGCGGGTGGCGGTGCTGGCGGTGGACCCCAGCAGCCCCTACAGCGGCGGGGCGATTCTGGGCGACCGCATTCGCATGCTGCGCCACCACGCCGACCCCGGGGTGTTCGTGCGCTCGCTGGCCAGCCGGGGCGCCCTGGGCGGCCTCTCGGAGCGCACCCCGGGCGTGCTGGCCCTGATGGAAGGCGCGGGTTTCGACTGGGTGATTCTGGAAACGGTGGGCGTGGGCCAGAGTGAGGTGGACATCGCCGCCGCCTGCGACCACACCCTGCTGGTGCTGACCCCGGCGGGCGGCGACGGCGTGCAGGCCTTCAAGGCGGGCATCATGGAAATTGCCGATGTGATCGCCGTGAACAAGGCCGACCTGCCCGGCGCCGACCGCACCGTGCGCGAGCTGATGGCCGCGCAGGGCCTGGGCGCCCACGATGAGCACACCTGGTTTGCGCCCATCCGCAAGACCATTGCGGCCAAGGGCGAGGGGATAGACGCCGTGATTGCCGCCGTGGAGGCCCACCGCGCCCACCTGGGGGAAGCCGGGCTGCTGGCCCGCCGTGAAGCCCGCGCCGAATACGAGGTGCGCACGCTGGTGCAAGAACGCCTGCTGCGCCGCGCCCGCGCCCAGGGCCGCGACCTGTACCAGCGGGTGGCCCAGGGCGAACTGGACGCCGAGCAGGCCGCCGACGACCTGCTGGGGGCCCGGTGAAGGCCCGCTTGGCCGCGCCGCTGCTGGTGGGCGCCCTGGTCGCGCAGCGCCTGCTGGAACTGCGGGTGGCCCGCGCCAACGAACGCTGGGCCCACGAGCGGGGCGCGGTGGAATACGGGCAGGCGCATTACCCCCTGTTTTTTGTGCTGCACCCGGCCTGGCTGCTGGGCACGCTGCTGGAGGGCCGCCGCCCCGGTGCGCGCGTCAGCTGGCCGGCCCTGGGGCTGCTGCTGCTGGCCCAGCCGCTGCGCTACTGGGTGATTCGCACCCTGGGGCGCTACTGGAACACCCGCATCCTGATTGTGCCGGGGGGGCAGCGGGTCACGGGCGGGCCCTTTCGTTACCTGAAGCACCCCAACTACGCGGTGGTGGCCCTGGAGCTGGCGGCGGCCCCGCTGGCGGTGGGCGCGTGGCGCACCGCCCTGGCCTTTACCCTGCTGAACGCGGCCCTGCTGCTGGGCCTGCGCATCCCCGCCGAGGAAGCGGCGCTGCGGGCCTACGCCCAGGGGAGGCCGGACCACCAGGGCGGAGAGTGAACCCGGGGAGGCAGTCCTAGACGGGCCTCCCGCTCATTGAACCCCGGTGTCCCGGTCGGTGTGGCTGCGGTGCAGGCGGGCCGGGCACAGCAAAAGGGGGCCCTTACCAGGCCCCACATAGACTGCCGCTCAATTACTCCGGCTGCGGAATGCGGCGCTCGAACACCAGCCCGCCGGGGGTATCGGCCAGCAGGACCGGCACCAGCAGGGGCACGCCCTGAAACTCCAGCCGGGCGCGGCCCAGGCCGTTGGTGCGCTCCACGGCCGCCGCCAGGGCCTGCACCCGCCAGCCCAGGTGCTCGGCGTGCAGCAGGGCCTGCAGTTCCGCCGAGCCGTCGGTAAGTTCGGGGGTCAGCAGGGCGGCGCTGGGGCGACCGCGCACGTCGCGCATGTCCGGCAGGTCGTGCAGGCCCAGCACCGGGTCAAAGGGCGCCAGATACGTGCCGCGCAGCGAGGCGGTGGCCGCCGCCAGGGCCTCGGCGCCGGGCAGGGCCACCAGCACGTCTACCTCGGGTAGGCGGGCGCTGAAATACTCCGCCAGGGCCTGCACCGCCACGCCGGGCAGATCCAGCAGCCGGGCACGCACCCCGTCCGCGCTGGGCAGGGCACTGGCGATGGCGTCACGGAACACGGCGGGCATGGCCCGAGCTTAAGGCGGGCGGTCTTGCACAACTGTCACATTCCTGTGACAGGTCACCTGACGGATGTCTGAAGACGGCCAGCAAGGAGAGGGGCTGGCCCGGCAGACCGGACAGTCTCCAGACAACAGGCGTACCCTGGCCGCCATGCAGGCCCGCCTCGCCACCACCGGCCACGCCACCGCCATTGCGCTGGCGGTCACCGCCGGGCACTTCATCAACGACGCCTACGGCGCCATGCTGACCCCGCTGACCCCGGCCCTGCAGGCCAAATACGGCGTGAGTATCGCCGCCGTGACCTTTCTGTCCAGCATGTATTCGCTGACCAGTTCGGTGCTGCAGCCCCTGCTGGGCATTCTGGGCGAGCGCCTGGACCGCCGCTACGCCGCCGCGCTGGGCCCGCTGCTCACTGGCCTGGGCCTGACGCTGATGGGCTTCATGCCCTGGTTTGGCGCGCTGGTGCTGCTGGTGGCGGTGGCGGGCTTCGGCAGCGGGTTTTTCCACCCGGCCGGGGCCGCCTATGTGGCCCAGCACAGCCCGCCCGACAAACGGGGCCTGTGGGCCAGCCTGTTCAGTGCCGGGGGCACGGCCGGCATGGCGCTGGGGCCGGTCTTTGCGGGGGTGGGCCTCACGCATCTGCCCTGGTTCGCCCTGATCGGCGCGGCGGTGGCGGCCCTGACCTTTGCCGTCACCCCGGCGGGGGTGCAAAAGGCGCGGCGCGTGTCATGGGCGGAGTACGCCGGGATTTTCCGGGGGCCGCTGGCGTGGCTGTGGGGCATGGCGGTGCTGCGCTCATTGGCCAGCATGGGCTACAACGCCATGCTGCCCTTCATCCTGCTGGGCCGGGGCTACGGTCCGCGCGAGGTGGGCCTGACGCTGGGGGTCTATTCCGTGGCCAGCGCGGTGGGCGGCATCATCGGCGGGCGCCTGAGTGACCGCCACGGGCGGGTGCCGGTGCTGCGCGGCGCCATTCTCACCACCATTCCCCTGTTTGCGGGACTCATTCTGTCCAGTCCGGCCAACTGGTGGTTTTACCCTTTGACCTTCATAGTGGGGGCCGCTGTGAACGCCAGCATTCCGGTGGGCGTGGTGGCCGCCCAGGAGTACGCGCCGGGGCATGTGGCGGTGGCCAGCTCGATCATGATGGGCTTTTCCTGGGGCTTTGCGGGGCTGCTGCTGTTCTTGGTGGGCGCCCTGGCCGATGTGACCAGCCCCGTCACGGCGGCGCTGGCCAGCCTCGCCCTGCTGCTGCCCAGCGCCCTGATTGCGGCGCGCCTGCCCGAGCCACCCCGGGCGGACCTGAAGTAGAGCGGCGTCCCTCAGGGGAGGGAACAGCGGCCAGAGGTGACAGGGTGAGACTAGGCCCAGCTCCATGTGCGGTCTCTGGGCGGGCGCCCGTCCCCTATGCTGCGCGGGCGGCCCGGGTCGCCTGGGCCCACGCCCACCGGCCTAGCCCCGGCGAAAGGAACCCATGCCCCACCCCCACATCCTGCTGCTGACCCTGCACGATCCCACCGAATTTGCCTTTCCAGCGTGGCTGCCCGGGTTGCCCCCCGGCGCGCTGAGCCTGGTGCTGGACAGGGACAGCGTAACGGCCGACGACCTGACGGCCCTGGCGGCTGACCCGGCCTACGGCTTTGTGCGCGCTTACCCCAACTACCTGAACAACGGCAACGTGTATGCCGATCTGGACGCCCTGCACCGCACGCGCCCCGTGACCCACATCCTGGCCTTTGGCGAGGACGATGTGCTGCGGGCCGCCCGCCTGCGCGAACGCTGGGGCCTGCCGGGGCAGGGGGTGGCCAGCGCCGCGTCCTTCCGCGACAAGGTGCTGGCCCGCGCCCAGGTGCAGGCGGCGGGGGTGCCGGCCCACCCGGGCGCCGCCCTGAACGGCCCGCTGGACCTGCTGGATTTCGTGGCCGCGCATGGCCTGCCCGTGTTCGTGAAGCCCCGGACCAGTTCGGGCTCGGTCTTTGGGCGCCAGATTGCGGACCCGGCTGCCCTGACGGCCTTTCTGGAAAGCGGTTTTGCCCCGCGTGTGCCCTACGCCGAATACGTCTCAGACCTGTGTGTTGAAACCTTTCACCCGGGGCGGCTGTATCACGTCGACGGCATCGCGGTTGGCGCCCAGGTGGCCTGGAGTTGGCCCAGCCAGTACCTCACCCCGGGGCTGGAGATCGGCGCTTTCGCCCAGACGCAGGTGGTGGGCAGCTTCATGCTGAGCCGCCAGGACCCGCTGTTCGGGCCGCTGCAAACGTACGCGCGAGCGGTGTGCGCGGCGCTGAACCTGCCCAGCGGCCACACCTTCCACGCCGAAATTTTTGTACACGAGGACGGCTCGCTGTCCCTGTGCGAGATCGCCTGCCGCACCGGCGGGGGCCGCATCAATGACACGCTGCACCGGGCGGGCGGCCCGAACCTGAACGAGTGGCAGTGCCGCCTGCAGGCCGGGATGGTGGACGAGGCGGCCGCACAGGCCCACCTTCAGGCCCTGGAACCGGCGCAGCTGTGCGGCTGGCTGCTCTTTCCGCCGCAGGAAGGCGTGTGCCTGCGGGTGCCGGACTTCACGGAGCTGCCGGGGGTGCAGGCGGCCCAGCTGAACATTGCTCCCGGCGAGGCGGGCTGGGCGCGGGGCTTCAGTGGGGATGCGGCCGGGCATGTGGTCATGGGTGCCCCGGACGGTCCTGCGCTGGCGCGGGCTATGGGGGCAGCCCTGGCGCGGGTGCAGGAGGGTTTGGTGTTTGGCCCGGCAGAAGCGGTTCTGCCGCCCTGCTGACACGACGTTTGAACAATTCAGGAATTGTTCTGACCGGAGGGACCCGCAGAGCGGCGGGGCAGAGAGGGAAAAGAGACGGATTTCCGGGCATGGGGCTGAAACAGCGCCGAGGGCGGGGAACTCCCCGTTCGTTTCTGGATGATGGGGCAATGGACGGCAGTCCGGATGACGGCTTCATCGGCGGCGCCCAAAGGTGGAGGCCGGGCTCAGGGGCAGACCGGTACAGTGCCAGGGTGCCCACCTTTGCCGGACTCGGCTTTCTCCTGCTTGCCCTGGGCGGCCCACTGGTGCTGTACCGCTTGATTCCTTCAACCCGCCACCTGCCCAGATTCACCGGGCCGCAGCGTGGAGGGCTCCTGGCCCTGGATCTGATCCGGGTTGCGGGCTGCCTGTTCTTGCCCTACGCGCTGACAGCGCTTCTGAGCACCCTCTGGGACACCCACTTCGGCTGGTGCGCAAAGGTGGATCTGAGGGCGCAGTGCTGGGATCACCTGAGCATGGGGCTCTTGACCTGGGGCCTCGCAGTGGGCGTCACGGCCCCACTGCTGACCGGCCTGATCTGGGTGACGCGCCCACTGGGCCAGAACGCTGATGGTCAGGGGAAGAAACGCCCTCTAGGGTGAGGGTATGTTGATTGTGCTTGCGGGCGCCTCTGGTTCGGGGAAAAGCACGTTGCTGCCCTGGCTGAAGGCGGTGCGGCCGGACATTCGCTGGCATGACTTCGATGAACGCTGGGTGGGCGGCGGCAAGCGGGAGCGCCAGCAACTCACCGAAGGCTGGATTCAGACGGCCCTGCACAGTCCCCGGCCCCTGGGCCTGCTGGGGCCCTGCCCACGGGGTGAAGTGCTGGCGGCCCCTGGGGCCCAGCACCTGAGTGCCGTTCATCATCTGCTGCTGGACGTGGCCGACCCCGAACGGGTGCGTCGCCTGCGGGCGCGCGGGGACGGGCACGCCACCCAGGACATGCTGAACTGGGCGGCGTGGTTGCGGGTGCATCAGGTTCTGGCCGACTGGGAACCCCAGGTCCTGACCGACGATGCCTGGGAGGAGATGCGCTGGCCCCAGTGGCAGGCGGCTCCCCAGGCAACATGGCCGGGGCAGACGCTGGACACCACGGGCCTGACGCCGGAACAGACGGCGCAGCGCGTACAGGTCTGGCTGCATGGGCCGCCTGGGTTGGCCGAGGCCCACTGACAGCGGGCCCCAGAAAGGGTGGCGTGGACGTGAGGTGAGGCTACTCTCTGGCTTCAGGGTGAAACGGGCCGCTGCTGTGCGCACGCTCTGGCAGAAGTGCGGCTCCCTCCAGACGAGTCTCCCGGCTCCCCTAGCCGCCCTGGCCTTCCCTTCACCCGGCCCGCCTATCCTGTGGCGCATGACGGGGGCTGTGTGAACAACGAGATTCGGGGGGCGGTGCCCGGGGGCCAGGGCGAGGTGATGGCGCACGCCGTGGACGCCTGCGTGCACTGCGGCTTTTGCCTGCCCGCCTGCCCCACCTACGCGCTGCTGGGCGACGAGATGGATAGCCCCCGTGGCCGCATTGTCCTAATGAAAGAGGTGCTGGAGGGCGCCCTGCCCCTGGCCGACGCCTCGCCGCACCTGGACCGCTGCCTGGGCTGCCAGGGCTGCGTGACCGCCTGCCCCAGCGGCGTGCCCTACGGCGAGCTGATCACGGCGTTTCGCGGCTGGTCGGAGCCTCAGCGGGCGCGCTCGCCACTGGACCGGGCCAAGCGGTCGGCCATCCTGAAGATCCTGCCGGCCCCGAAGGTCTTTAGCGTGGCGGCCCGGGTGGGGCAGTACACCAAGCCCCTGGCGCCGCTGCTGCCCGCTGCCCTGCGCGCGCCGCTGGACCTGCTGCCCGAAACGGTGCCCGCCATGCAGCCCAGCCCCGCCGTGACCCCGGCCCGGGGCGTGCAGCGCGGCCGGGTGGCCTTTCTGGTGGGCTGCGCCCAGCAGGCCCTGACCCCCAACTTCAACGCGGCGACCCTGCGGGTGCTGGCCCGCAACGGCATTGAGGTGGTGGTGCCAGAGGGCCAGGGCTGCTGCGGCGCCGCCGCCCTGCACACCGGCGCGCGGGACGAGGCCCTGACCCTGGTGCGCCGCAACCTCGCCGCCTTTCACCCGGGCGATTACGACGCCATCCTCTCCAACGCAGCGGGCTGCGGGGCGGGCCTCAAGGAGTACCCGATGGTGCTGCGTGGCGAACACGATGAAGCGCGGGCCCGCGCCTTTGCCGCCAAGGTCATGGACATCAGCGAGTATCTGCACCGGCTGCTGCAAGCCGGCGAACTGGAACCGCCTCTGCCCGCCTCGCGCCCCATCACGGTGGCTTACCACGACGCCTGCCACCTCGCCCACGCCCAGGGGGTGCGCGCCGCGCCCCGCGCCCTGCTGCGCTTCATTCCGGGGGTCACCGTGCAGGAGGTCCCCGAAGGCGACCTGTGCTGCGGCTCGGCGGGCACCTACAACCTGGAACAGCCCGAACTGGCCAGCCAGCTGGGCGCGCGCAAGGCGAAGAACATCCTGTCGACGGCGCCGGACCTGATCGCCAGCGGCAACATTGGCTGCCACACCCAGATTCAGAGCCATGTGCGCCGGGCGGGCAGCCGGGCGCCGGTGCTGCACACGGTGGAAGTGCTGGACCGGGCGTACCGGGGGGAATTGTGAGTGGGAAGTGGGGAGTGGGAAGTGGGAAAAGACAGGCTTCCGGTCCTACTTCCCACTCCCCACTCGTCACGGACCTCCTGCGCCGGCTGGCCCCGCATCAGGTGCTCACCAGCCTCGCCGAGCGGCGCAATTACCGCTACGACGCCATTCAATTCGGGGAAACGCCGCTGGCGGTGGTGCTGCCCGAAACCACGGCGGATGTGGTGGCGGCGGTGCAGGCGGCGCGGGCGGCCGGGGTGCCGGTGGTGGGGCGCGGCGCGGCCAGTGGGCTTTCGGGCGGCGCCGCGCCCACCGCACCGGGATTGGTGATCTCGTTTACCCGCATGACCGGGCTGCGCATAGACCCCGCCCGGCGCGAGGCCCGCGCGCAGGCGGGCGTGGTCACGCTGGCGGTCAGCGAGGCCGCGCGCCCCCACGGCCTGATTTACCCACCCGACCCTGCTTCGTTTCGCACCAGCACCATCGGGGGCAACCTCGCGGAGAATGCGGGCGGCCCCATGTGCTTCAAGTACGGCGTGACCGGCGATTACGTGCGGGCGCTGCAGGTGGTGGACGCGGCCGGCGAGGTGCACGAACTGACGCGCGACGCCTACGATCTGGCCGGGCTGTTCATCGGCTCCGAGGGCACCCTGGGCCTGATGACCGAGGCCACGCTGCGCCTCGTGCCGCCCCCGCTCGTGACCCGCACGCTGATGGCCCATTTCCCGGAAGTGGGGGAGTGTGCCGAGGCGGTAAGTCAGGCGATTGCGGCGGGCGCCGTGCCCAGCAAGCTGGAATTCATGGACCGCGCCTGCACGAACGCCGTCGAGGACTACCTGAGCCTGGGCCTGCCCCGGGGCGCCGAAGCCGTGCTGCTCGTGGACACCGACGGCGACGACCTGCCCACCGTGGAAGAAGAGCGCGCCCTGGTGGAAGCGGCCTGCGTGGCGGCGGGCGGCACCGTGCGCCGCGCCGGAACCGACGCCGAGGCCGCCGCGCTGTGGCAGGCGCGGCGCAGCGTCAGCCCCGCCCTGGGCCGCATTCGCCCGCAGCGCATGAACGAGGACATCGCCGTGCCCCGCTCCGCCCTGCCCGAAGTGGTGCGCGAAATCCGCGCCCTGGGCGACGCCAGCCCCTTCACAGTGGTGCAGTTCGGCCACATTGGCGACGGCAACCTGCACCCCAACATCCTCTTTGACCCCCGCCACGACGACCCGCACGCGGTGCATGACCTCGCCCACCGCATCGCCCTGGTGGCCCTGCGGCACGGCGGTGTGCTCAGCGGCGAGCACGGTATCGGCACCATGAAACGCGACTTCATGCGCGACGCCGTGGACCCCGTGACCCTGGGCGCCCTGTGGTCGGTCAAGCGCGCGCTGGACCCGGCCGGGCTGCTGAATCCAGGCAAGGTGCTGCCGGAAGAGGTGAAGGGGTGATGGGTGATGGTCGAAGGAGGATGGTGGTGAAGCGTCGAGGGGTCGAGGGGCCGGGGGGTCGAGGGTGCGGCGATGGTGCTGCCGGCTCCGCCCCGAGATGCAGGCGTCAAAACCTGTTCGTGCCGTCAGCATCCCTTTCCATCACCCATCACCCATCACCCATCACCACGCCGGAGGCGCCCCATGCCCGTCCTTGACCTGTCGCCTGGGGACCAGACGATCACGGTCAGCGGGGATACCTCACTGCCCGAGGTCTATGCGGCGCTGCCGGCGGGGCTGTTTCCGCCGTTTCCGCCGGTGGGCCTGCCAGGCGGCGTGGGGGGGCTGGTGAAGCGCGGGGGCTTCGGGCAGACCTTTTTCTTTGCCGGGGACGTGCTGGGTGTGACCTTTCGCGCGCCCAGTGGGCGGGTGGTGCGGGCCGGGGGGCGCACGGTCAAGAACGTGCAGGGGTATGACCTCACCCGGCCGTTTGTGGGGTCGTTCGGCCTGCTGGGCGAGCCGCTGGACGTGACGCTGCGCCTGCGCCCCGGGGTGCGCTGGGGCCATGTGGTGTACGCCGGGCCCCTGGTGAGCGCCGCGCGCTTCTCCTGGCAGGCGCCGGAAGGCACCCACGCCCTGCACTTTGGCCACCCGGCCGAGGTTGAGGCGGCGCTGGCCCTGCCCGGCGCGGTGCCGGTCACGGCGCCCCCCGACTACACCGCGCTGTTTCCCGGTGGCCTGGGCGTGGGCGAGGGGGGCCCGCTGCGCGACGCCCGCTTCGGCTGGGTGGATGGGGGAGAGGCGCCCCCGGCCCCCGCCCTGTTCCGCACCCTGGCCGCCCAGTTGTAACCGGCGCGACTGTCACTGATCCAGATTCCACTTTGCCGCCCCGGGGTTCGCTATTCTGTGGGGCGTGCGTAAATTTATTCCCCTGATGACCGCCCTGCTGCTGGGTGCAGCGGGTGCCCAGACTGTTGACCTCCGCATTCTGGAAACCACGGACCTGCACACCAGCGCCCTGGGGTACGACTATTACCAGGACAAGCCCACGGGCGAGTTCGGCCTGGAATACACCGCCACCCTGATTCAAAAGGCCCGCCAGGAAAAGCGCAACAGCCTGCTGTTCGACAACGGCGACCTGATTCAGGGCAACCCCCTGGGTGACTTCGTGGCCCGGGTCAACCCCCTGGCCGAAGGCCAGCGCCACCCCATGCACGCCGCCATGGCCGTGCTGGGCTACGACGCCGGCAACCTGGGCAACCACGAGTTCAACTATGGCCTGCCCTTCTTGCAGCGCGTGCTGAGCGCCGCCCCCATGCCGTATGTCAGCGCCAACGTCTACCTGGCCGACGGCGACAACAACCCCGACAACGACAAGAACGCCTTTACCCCCTACCTGATTCAGCGCAAGCTGGTCTATGACACCCAGGGCCGCCCGTACTACATCAATGTGGGCATCATCGGCTTCCTGCCCCCGCAGATCATGCAGTGGGACAAGAGCAACCTGGAAGGCAAAGTCACCACCCGCGACATGGTGGAAACCGCCCGCAAGTTCATTCCCCAGATGAAGGCCCAGGGCGCGGACATCATCGTGGCGATTGCCCACAGCGGTATTGCCGCCGACTACACCCCCGGGCAGGAAAACGCGGTGACCGAGCTGACCAAGGTGCCCGGGCTGGACGTGGTGCTCTCGGGCCACAGCCACCAGGAATTCCCTGGGCCGGTGTACAAGAGCATTCCCGGCGCCGACATCACCAAGGGCACCATCAACGGCAAGCCGGTGGTCATGGCGGGCTTCTGGGGCAACGACCTGGGCATCATTGACCTGAAGCTGAACTTTGACCGCAAGACCCAGAAGTGGACGATTGTGGACGGCGTGTCGGCCGTGCGCCCCATCTGGGACAAGGCGGCCAAGAAGAGCCTGGTCACGCCTGACCCCCGCATTGCCGCCGCTGTGAAGGCCGCCCACGAGGGCACCCTGGCCTACGTGCGCGGCAAGGTGGCCGACCTGACGGCCCCTATCAACTCCTACTGGGCGCTGGTGCAGGACGACCCCAGCGTGCAGCTGGTCAGCAACGCCCAGACCGCCTACGTGAAGGCGGCCCTGAGCAGCACCCAGTACAAGGACCTGCCGGTGCTCTCGGCCGCTGCGCCCTTCAAGGCCGGGGGCCGCGCGGGAGCCAGCTACTACACCGACATTCCGGCCGGCACCCTGGCCATCAAGAACGTGGCCGACCTGTACGTGTACCCCAACACCGTGCAGGCCGTGCTGGTGACGGGCGCGCAGGTCAAGGAGTGGCTGGAGCGCAGCGCCGGGCAGTTCAAGCAGATTGACCCCACCAAGACCGAGCCCCAGGCGCTGGTGGACGATGCCTTCCCCACCTACAACTTTGACGTGATTGACGGCGTGACCTACGAGATCGACGTCTCCCAGCCCAACCGCTACAACAGTAAGGGCGAGGTCGTGAACGCGGGCGCCAGCCGCATTAAAAACCTGATGTACCAGGGCAAGCCCATTGATCCGCAGCAGCAGTTCGTGGTGGCCACCAACAACTACCGCGCCTCGGGCGGCGGCTCCTTCCCTGGCCTGAACGGCAAGAACATCGTGCTGCAGGCCCCGGATGAAACCCGTCAGGCGATCATCGGGTACTTCAACCAGCAAAAGACGGTCAACCCCACCGCCGACGGCAACTGGAAGCTGACCCCCATCCCCGGCGCCACCCTGCTGTACGTGAGCAGCCCCAACGCCCAGAAGTTCCTGCCCGCCGGCGCGCAGCTCCTGCGCACCCGCGAGGACGGCTTCGCGGAATACACGATCAAGTTCTAAGCAGGTCAGCGGAAGAGGCACCCGGCGGCGACGCTGCGGTGCCTCTTGTTGGCTGGGGGCTCTGGGCCATGAGCCATGGGGGAAGGCAGGGCTGGCGGAGCAGCTGTCGTTTGGCGAGAACCAGAGCGAGCCTAGAGCCGTTGACCAAAGCACCCCCTCACCCCTCGCGGCACGAGGCCCTCTCTGCGGCGCAGCTCTTCGAGTCCCACGAGGGGAGAGGGTCGAGAACCACCATCATCTTGAGGTCAGCTGCTCCAGAGGCAAACTGTCAATCGCCCTGGAGCGAACACCGGCGAACAACAGCGGCAGAAGTGGAATTGAGGCCCGCGCTCCAACCCCTCAATCCCACCCCCGCTCCTGATCCCCGCTCAATCCCTTTTTTCCTCATGGCCCATAGCTCATGGCCCAGAGCCAAAAAAAGCACCCCCGCAGAGGTGCCTTTCACGCCCAGCTTCAGTCCCGGTCAATATTGCGCAGGAACGCGGGGATGTCGTAGTCCTTGGGGTCGTAGGCGGTGCCGCCGCGTACCGGCTTGACCATCGTGTCAATCACGCTGGAGCGCAGGCCGCCCGCCACGGTCACCGGCATGTCGTTAAAGCCAGTGGCAATCACGGTCACGCGCACCTCGTCGCCGGCCGCCTCGTCGGGGGTAATGCCGAACAGGATGTCGGGTTCCTCGAAGCCGGTGGCCTCGCGGATCTTCTCGACGATCTCGTTGGCGTCGGTCATGGACAGGTCGTAGCTGCCGGTCACGTTGACCAGAATGCGGCGCGCGCCCTCGATGCCGCGCTCCAGCAGCGGGCTGTGGATGGCGCTCATGGCGGCTTCTTCGGCCACCTTCTCGCCGCGCCCGGCGCCAATGCCCATGAGCACCGTGCCGGAGTTCGCCAGCAGGTTGCGCACGTCGGCAAAGTCGAGGTTGATCATGCCTTCGACGTTGATCACGTCGCTGATGCCCTTGACGCCGTAGTACAGCACGCGGTCGGCAATCAGGAAGGCTTCGCGGAAAGACACCTTCTTGTCCACGGCGGTGAGCAGCTTCTCGTTATTCACCACGATCATGCCGTCCACGCGGTCGGCCAGCTTGCCAATGCCCTCTTCGGCCACGCGCAGGCGCTTGGGGCCTTCAAACTTGAAGGGGCGCGTGACAATCGCCACGGTCAGAATGCCCATCTCGCGGGCAATCTCGGCCACCACGGGCGCGCTGCCGGTGCCGGTGCCGCCGCCCATGCCGGCCGTGATGAACAGCATGTCGGTGCCTTCCAGGTATTCCTTGATGCGCTCGCGGTCTTCCAGGGCGGCTTTTTCACCGACTTCGGGGTCGGCGCCGGCGCCCAGGCCACGGGTCAGGCGGTCGCCCAGCTGAATGCGGATCTCGGCGTGGCTCTTGGCCAGCACCTGCGCGTCCGTGTTTCCGGCGATGAACTCCACGCCTTCGAGTCCCGATTCAATCATGCGGTTCACGGCGTTGTTGCCGGCGCCGCCCAAGCCAATCACGCGAATTCTGGCCGCTTGCATCATGTCTCCTTACGTTCTGGCCGCCGCGCGCGGGCGCAGGGCAGATTCACTGCCGCGTAGTGTACCGCACGTCCCAATGTGGGGGGACCGCACAGCGAAAGAGCCAGAGCAGCGTGGCGGCTCCGGCCCTTTCGCGGGGGTTCACATCCAGTCCTTGAACCAGCCGCGCACGCGCTCAGCGAGGCTGGGCCCGGTCTTCTTCTCCTGGGGCGCGGCGGGCGTGGAGGGGACCACGGGGACAGCGGGCGCGCTCACTTCCGGCACCACTGGCGCAGGGCTGGCCTGGGTGGGGGCCGGCTGTGGTCCGGGCGCCATGTCGCCGTAGACCAGATGCGGCACCTTGCCGTCCTCGCCAATGCCGTACAGCACCAGCCCCACGCTGCCCGCGTGGCCGGGGCCACTGACAATATCGGTCAGGCCGCCAATGCCGCGCGGGCGGCCCACGCGCACCGGCAGGCGAAAGCGGTCGCGGGCCAACTCCGGCGTGCCGCGCAGCAGCGCCGCGCCGCCGGTGAGAATCACGCCCTGCGCCACCAGTTCCACCGGGCCCAGGGTGTGGTCAATCTCGTCGCGGATCAGGCCAAAGATCTCGGCAAGGCGCGGCTTGATGATCCGTGAGAGTTCAAAGGCCGTGATGGCGTGGGTGCTGCCCGACGACGTGGTGATTTCCAGCGTCAGGTCGGGGTCGGCCAGTTCCGGGAGGGCCGCGCCGTAGCGCCGCTTGACGTTCTCGGCTTCCTCCATGGGGATCTTGAGAATCTGCGCGAGGTCGGCCGTGACATGCTCGCCGCCCAGCGGAATGCAGGCCGAGTGCGCGAGGTTGCCGCGCTTGAACACCGCCACGTCGGTGGTGCCGCCGCCCATGTCCACCACCACCACAGTCTGGGCCTGCTCGGCGGCTTCCAGAGTCGCCAGCCCGCTGGCCAGGGCGTGCAGCGCAAAACCTTCCACCCGCAGCCCCGCTTCCTGCACGCAGCGGCGCAGGTTCAGCAGCGGCCCGGCAGTGCCCGCGACGATGTGCACGTCCACTTCCAGGCGCACCCCGTGCATGCCGACCGGGTTTTTAATGCCTTCCTGGCCGTCCACCACGTATTCCTGGGGCAGCGTGTGAATGATTTCCAGGTTGGGGTCCAGCGGCACGGCGCGCGCGTTTTCAATGGCGCGGTCCACGTCCGGCTGGGCAATTTCCTGGTGCCGGCGGATGGCCGCCAGACCGTGGCTGGTGATCGCCTTGGCGTGATTGCCCGCCACCGAGACGTAGACGCTTTCCACTTTGACGCCGCTGACCCGCTCGGCGGCCTGCACCGACTGTTTGATGGCGTGGGTGGCCCGCTCCAGATTGACCACCGAGCCGCGCTTCATGCCCTCGCTGGGCACCGTGCCTTCACCGATAATGTCCACACTGCCGCCGCCGGCCACTTCGCCGATGACGGTCGTGATTTTTGTGGTGCCGATGTCCAGGCCCACAATGATGGTGTTGTCTTTCATTCCTGGACGCTCACCCCCCAGGGGTAAATCGAAATCTCGCTGTTCGGATACATGCTGATGCTCCCAGCATACTTCAGTAACGCCTGCACGTCGCCGGTCCACACGCGTCTGTTCGCCACTTTCAGCGTCAGGCCCGTGGGTGTATAGGCAACCGACTGCACATTGTAACGGGCCAGGGCGTCCAGCAGGCCCAGCACCTCGTTCACGCGGTTGGGGCCCCAGCCTTCAATCAGGGGCAGGGCCTCGGTCTTGCGCGCGCCCGGCAACACGGTGGCGTCTGCAGCCACGGCCACAATCTTGCCATTCGGCTGGCGCCAGCGGGCGCGCGGCTGGCGCTCGGTGAGCTGCACCTGCACGCGGTCGGGGAAGGTGCGGGTCACGACGGCCGAGGCCACCCAGGGACTGTCCAGCAGGCCCCGGGCCCGCCACGCGCCGTAGTACAGCCAGCCAAAGTCCGGGGAGAGGCCGGCCAGTGCCTTGACCTCCTGGGGCGACAGATGCGCGTTGCCGCTCACGGTGACGGTGCGGATGGGTAGGGCATACCACGCGCCCACCGCCCCGCCCACGGTGAGCAGGCACGCGGCCAGCGCGAAGACGCGGCGGCGCACGCGGCGCCGGGGCCGAACAGCTGGGGGGGCAGGAATGGGGTCCAGCGCCAGGGTCTCCCCCTCCAGGGCCGGCTCGGCGGTGGGAGCAGGCGCCGGGGTGGGTTCGGGGCCCACGCGGCGGTTGCGCCTGGGCTCGGGGCTCAAGGCGTGGCCTGCCCCGGCCAGAGTTCGTATTCCAGTTCCAGCGGCACGCCCACCCGCGCCCGGATGATGTCCAGCAGCGCGTGGACATCGGCGGCTGTGGCGCCCCCCAGGTTCACGATGAAGTTGGCGTGCTCCGGGGCAATGAGGGCGCCGCCCACCCGGGTGCCCTTCAGGCCCGCCTCGTCAATCAGCTTGCCCGCACTGACCCCGCCGGGGTTTTTAAAGGCGCAGCCCGGCGTTTTCATCTTGGGTTGGCCCTTGCGCGCCTGGTCAGCGAAGTCCATCTTGGCCAGCACCGCTTCGGGCGTGCTGACGCTGAGGGCGAGGCGCACGCGCGTGACCACATGGTTGCGGGGAATGCCGCTCTGGCGGTAGCCCCAGGGCAGGTCGGCGGGCGTGACCTCCCGGGTGCCCTCCGGGGTCACGATCTCCAGGGTGTGCAGGCCATCGAACATCTCGCCGTAGCGGGTGCCCGCATTCATCCATACCGCGCCGCCCACCTGCGCGGGAATGCCCACCGTGCCTTCCAGGCCGCCCAGGCCCAGCTTTTGCAGCTGCCGCACCAAGCCGGGCAGGGGCACGCCGCCGCCTACCCAGCCGGTCACCACGCGCTCAGGGGTGCTCAGGATGGGGTCCGGGGTCAGGTCGCGCTCGGCCAGCGGCCCGGAGAGGCGAATCACCCGTTCGGGCACCCCTGCATCCGACACCACGAGGTTGCTGCCGCCGCCCAGCACGCGGTAGGGGCGCTCCATCGCTTCCCGCAGAGCCTCGTGCGACTCCACGAACCACACCTCGGCCTCGCCGCCCACGCCCAGGGTCGTAAAGCGCGACAGGGGCAGCCGCTCCACCCGGGTGCCGGTGCGGCTGACCGTCGCGGTCACGCCGCGCCTCCCACGAGGTCGCGCGAGAGCTTCCACACGTCGCCCGCGCCCATGGTCACGATCACGTCGCGGCTGCTGGCGGTGTCGCGCAGCACGCGCAGCACCTCCGCGCGGTCGGGCAGGTAGCGCACGCCCGCGTGCCCGCGCTGGGTCATGCGCTCGGAAATCAGGGTGGCGTGAATGCCGGGAATGGGGGCTTCACTGGCAGCGGCAATGTCGAGCAGCAGCACCTCGTCGGCGTCCATCAGGGCGTCGGCCAGCCGGGGCCAGGACTGCTGGGTGCGCAGGTAACGGTGCGGCTGAAACACCACCCGCACCCGGCGCCCGGTCTGGCGCGCGGCCTGCACGGCGGCGGCCACCTTGGTGGCGTTGTGGGCGTAGTCGTCAATGACCAGCGCGCCGTTCAGTTCGCCCACGCGCTGCCAGCGGCGCCCCGGGCCCTGGAACCCGGCCAGGGCGGCGGCGGCCTGCGCCATGTCCCCACCGTGCAGGTCCACCACCGCCAGCGCAGCCAGGGCGTTCAGGACGTTGTGGATGCCGGGCAGCGCCACCCGCGCTTCACTCAGGGGCTCACCGCGCCGCAGGACCGTGAAGCTGGTGCCCTCGGCGTCGGGGCGCAGGTTCACGGCGCGGTAATCGGCCCCTTCGGCCTGCCCGTAGCTCAGGCGCTCGTGGGCGCCCGCGCACAGCTCGTCCAGGCCCGGCCAGTCGGCGCACAGCAGCACCCGCCCCGACTGCGCCACGAAGCGGGCAAAGGCCGCGTGCTGCTCTTCCACCGTTTCCCAGTAGGTGGCCTGGGCGCCGCCCACATGGTCGTCCTCGGCGTTGGTGAACACGGCCGTGCCTGCCCCCAGCGCCGCAAAGCCCTTGTCGGACTCGTCCACCTCGGCCACAAAGGGGCCACGCCCCAGCCGGGCGTTGCTGCCGAACTCCGGCACGATGCCGCCCACAAACGCAGACGGGTCCAGGCCGGCCCCGGTCAGCGCCACGGCGATCATGGAGGTGGTGGTCGTTTTGCCGTGGGTGCCAATCACGCCCACGCTGGGCCCGGCGCGCAGCAGCTCGTCCAGCAGCGCCATGCGCGGCCGGATCTCAATGCCCGCGCCTTCAGCGGCCTGCAACTCAGGGTGATCCTTTGGGACCGCTTCCGAGGCCACCAGAATGTCAATGGGGCCATACGGGGCTTCGGTGACGTGCTCGGCAGCGTGGCCGGCAGCCACCGGAATGCCCTCGGCGCCCAGCCGGGCCGTGAGGTCGCTGGCCGCTTCATCGCAGCCGCTGACGCGGTGGCCCTGCGCTGAAAGCAGGCGGGCAAAAGCACTCATGCCGATACCGCCAATGCCCATCAGGTGGTAGTGCAGCGCGGGGGAGGGGACAGACACAGGGGAGGGGGCGGACACAGGGGAGGGGGAAGACACGGATTGGGACGCCGCAGTCGGGCTGGGCGGGGGAGGAGCAGCAGCAGGGTCAGTCATGGGAGGAGGGGGGCCCTTCACGCAGGTGCCGTTCGATCAGGGCCGCAAATGCCGCCGCCGCGCCCGGCTGGGCCCGTCGGCGGGCCGCCCCGCTCATCGAGGCGCGCGTCCCCGCTGAGGCACACTCTAACACCGCCTGCCCCAGCGTTTCCGGCACCGTTTTCTGTTCCACCACGCGCCCTGCGCCGGCCGTTTGCACCGACATGGCGTTGTGGTACTGGTGATTTTCCGAGGATTCGGGCAGCGGCACCATCACCAGCGGCACCCCGTGAAAGGCGGCTTCGGCCAGGGTGCTGGTGCCCGCGCGCGTGATCGCCAGATCGGCCACCGACCACGCGGCCACGGCGTCCACGTAGCCTGCGGCCTTGTACCACTCCAGTTCCTTGACGCGCGGCGCCACCTCGGACAGCCAGCGCGGGCCGGTGGCGTGCAGCACCTGCACCGCCCGGCCGCGCCCGTCGGTGGGCACCGGGCCGGTGAAATCCAGATTCACGAGGCCGCCGCTGTCCGCGTGGTCCTGGGGCAACAGGCCCTCGCGGCCCAGGACGTTCTGCAGGGTATCGGGCACGGTGTTGTTCAGGAACAGCGAACCCTGCGAGCCGCCCATCACGAACAGGGTCAGGGGGCCCTCTTGCAGCCCCAGCTTGGCCAGGGCCTGGGCGCGGGACAGGCGGTCCTCGCGCACTGGCATGCCCACCAGGGTGGCGCGCGCCGGGTCCAGGCCCAGCACCCGCTCATAGGCGGTGCCCACCGCGCGGGCGCGGCGCACCGCGAGGCGCTGGGTGAGGCCCAGGCGGGCATTCTGCTCGTGCAGCACGGTGGGCAGGCCCAGGCTTTGGGCGGCCAGCACCCCCGGCAGGCTGGCAAAGCCGCCAAAACCCACGACGGCGCCGGGGCGCAGACGGGCCAGAACCTTTCTGGCCTGCAAAACCCCCTGCCCCGCCCGCAGCAGCTCGCGCGGGTCGGGGCGGCCCTGGCCGCTGCGGGCCAGTTTGCCGGCATCTACCCCTTCAAAGGCCAGCCCCTGCTCGGCCGCCACCCGCTCTTCCATGCCGCCGCGCTGCCCCAGCAGCAGCGTCTCGTGCCCGCGCGCGGCGAGTTCGCGTGCGGTCGCCACCGCCGGATAGATGTGCCCCCCGGTGCCCCCCGTTGCCAGTACGACCAAGCTCATTGGGGGGGAGTGTAGCGGGTTGGGGGGTGGTGAGTGGGCAGTGGGCAGTGGAAAGTGGGAAGTGGAAAACACACAGGGCGCGCCAGCTTGGCCGCGCCCTGTGTCCTTCCACTCCCTACTCCCTACTCACCACTTCCCGTCTTCAGTCGAACAGATCACCCAGCGCCTTGCCCACGCCGCCGCTGCTGTGGCCCTCGCCGCCAATGCCGTGCTCGAATTCCTCGTAGGGCTGCACCACCACAAAGCCGTCGCCCTGGAAGACCATCTGGTAGGTTTCGCCGCCGCCCCGGCCGAACATGCTCTTTAAGCTGGCGTCCATGCGCAGCTGGGGCTGCAGGTTGCCGCTCCAGGCAATCGTGGCGTTGGGGTCAGTAAAGATGGGCTCGTTGGGGGTGACGCGCAGGGTCAGGGGCTTGCCGTGCGACAGGATGGCCACCAGTCCGTGGCCCTGCACGCGCACGCTGAACAGCCCGCCCGCCGCCATGCCCGCCACGCGGCGCTGCATGGTGATGTCGTACTGCACGGTGTCTTCAAAGGCCAGCAGGTCGTTGCCGTTCACGTTCAGGCTGTCGCCCTGCAGGCGCAGAATCTGCACTTCCTTGCCCTGGTCGGCCAGGTAGGCCACGCCCCGGCCCTCAATCTTGGCCAGCGGGCTCATTTCCTGGGACACGGCGCGTTTCAGGGCCTTCATCAGGCCGCCTTCCAGGGTGCCTTCGCGCTTGAAGCTCAGGTTGCCCTTGTACGCCACCATGGCGCCCAGCTTGCTCCACACGCGGCCGTTGACCTTGACCTCCAGCATCTTGCTGGATTCGAGTTCAAAGACCTCGCCGGGATTGTCCCGCTCGGCGGTCTGGGCGATGAAGTCACGGAGGCTGTAGGTGCCGTCGCTGCCGGGGTTCATATTGGTCATACAGGCACAGTACGACACCGGGGGCGCCCGGGTTGCCGCCCCCCGCCCAACTGTCCTGGCAACTGTCCCGGGCCGCGCGGCACACTGGTGCCATGACACGTCCCTTCGCCGCCCTCCTGACGTTTGCCCTGCTGGGCCACGCCCACGCCGGCCTGCCCGAAGCCCGCGCGGCCCTGGCCCGCCAGGACTACGCCGCCGCCGTGCGCGCCCTGCAGGGCAGCGGGGCCCGGCCGGGCACCCTGCCCTATTACGAGGAACAGTTGCTGCTGGGGCGCGCGCTGCTGGCCCCCGGCTGGAGCGGCAGCGATCCGGCGCGCGCCCGCACCCTGCTGGGCTGGGCCTGCGGCATGGCCTGGGAGGTCACGAACGCGCCCAGTCCAGAGGTGCGCGGCGCCGCCTGCGTGCTGCTGGGCCGCCTGGAAGAAGCCCGGGACAACCCCAGCCAGGCCGAAGCCTACTACCACGATGCCGCCTACACCGACAACAACCAGAGCGCCTGGGCACGGCTGGCCATCTTGGAGCTGGGGCGCGGGGCCAGCGGGGACCGGCGCGACATGGCCCTGAACACCCTGACCCGTGTGGCGACGGAAGGCGACCCCGAAGCGCAGACCTTTCTGGGCCAGCGGCTGGAGCGCGGCGACGACGGCCCGGCCGATCCGGCGGCTGCCGCCACGTGGTACGCGCGGGCCGCCGCCCAGAACTTTGCCCCAGCGCAGGCGGCCCTGGGGCGGCTGCTCCTGCTGGGGCGCGGCGTGGCGCGCGACCTGCCGCGCGCCGCAGAGCTGATTGCCCGCAGCGCCGCCGCTGGCGAGCCGGAGGGGCTGTACCTGAAGGCCCTGCAACTGGAAGAGGGCCTGGGCGTGCCGGCCGATCCGGCGGCGGCCGCGCGGCTGTACGAGCGCCTGCTGGGGGGCCCGCGCTTTGCCCCGGCCACCAGCAACGCGGCGGCGCATCTGGGCTGGCTGCTGGTGCAGGGCCTGGGCACAGCGCCCGACCGCGAGCGCGGACTGCAGTTGCTGCGTGCCGGGGCCAGCGACCTGAACGTGTACGCCCTGGTGCGCCTGGGCACGCTGCTGGAAAGTGGCGACGGGGTCAAGCAGGATCTGGCGACGGCCGCGCGTTACTACGAGGTGGCCTCGGGCTACGGGGACCCGGAAGGCGCGGTGCGGCTGGGGCTGCTCAGCCGCTGGGGCACCGGCCGCCCCCAGAACGTGATGGCCGCCCGGGTGGCGTTCGAGCAGGCAGCGGCTGCCGGGGCCGCCGAGGGGCAGTTTCAGCTGGGCGTGCTGTACGAACTGGGCCTGGGGGTGCCAGGCAGCGCGCCTGAGCAGCTGACCCGCGCCCGCGACCTGTACGCGCAGGCGGCGGCCCAGGGGCACCCCCAGGCCCGCATGGCCCTGGCCTGGGTGCAGGAGCAGCTGCGCGCGCTGCCGCTCTACCCGGGCGGCACCTACGCCGAGTATGAGCGGGGCGCGCAGGGCGGCGAGCCCCAGGCGCAGTACCGGTGGGGCAGCTTTTTTGAAACCGGCGACGGCCGGCCCAAGGACCCGGCCCAGGCCGCTGCGTGGTATGCCAGGGCGGCGGCGCAGGGGCACCTGGGCGCGGCCCTGGCGCTCGCCAGCCTGCTGGAACGCGGCCAGGGGTCCGTGCCCGCCGACCCTCGCCGGGCGCGCGACCTGTATCTGCAGGCCGCGACCGGCGGCAGCGTGCGCGCCATGATCCTGCTCTCGGCCCTGCTGCTCAACGGCACACTGGTGCCGAAAGACGCTGCGCAGGGTGCCCTGTGGGCCCGGCGCGGCGCCGAGCGCGGCGACGTGGTGGGCATGCGTATTTACGCCCAGGTGCTCGAAGGCGGCGTTGGTGTTCCCCGGAACCTCACCCTGGCCCGCATCTGGTACGCCCGCGCTGCCAGTGGCGGCGACACTGCAGCGAAAGCGGCGCTGGACCGGCTGGGAAAAGAGCCTTAATTCGGACGGCAGTCCACGCCTGAACCATCCGGGTCTAATGCGGGACTCCTCTGACTCCAAAGCAGGGTCGGAAGAGCGCAGGGGTGATTTTCCATCGCCGTCGCCCCGTATGTTCTCGTACTCGCGCTCCTGCGGAGCTCTCCGAGGCTGCGATGCCGCTCTGCGAGGCCGCTCGCCCCTCGCCTTCGGCTCACCTGAGTGCCGTGTAATTCCCGCACATCCGCCGTTGTTCCTGCTCTGCGGGTCCCGCCAGTGGGAGACGTCCCTTACACGCCTGGCGGAATGTTTCGGAAGCCGTCCAGGCCTGCAAGGGGTGCGGTTAATCGGGAATAAGTGGCCCGCTCACATCAGCCGCCCCAGGCGCCGCAGCACCTCTTCAATGGTGTCCAGGCTGGTGGCGTAGCTCAGGCGCACCTGGCCGGGCGCAGCGAAATCGGTGCCGGGGACGACGGCCACCTGCGCCTCGTCCAGAATGCGGCGGGCTGCCTCCAGTTCGTTCTCGTGAATCCGGGTCGTGTCGGCCATGACATAGAAGGCGCCCTGGGGCGTGGGGGTGGGCAGCCCCAGGGCAGCAAGGCCAGCCACGATGCGGTCGCGCCGGGTCTGATAGGCCTGCCGGGCTTCCTCGATAAAGCGTGCGGTGGCCTCATGCTGTTCCAGGGCTGCCAGGGCCGCGTGCTGGCTGACACTGCTGGCATTGCTGGTGCTCTGCGACTGCAGAGCGTTCATGGCGGCGATCACGGCCTTTGGTCCACCGGCGTAGCCAATGCGCCAGCCGGTCATGGCATACGCCTTGCTGGCCCCGTTGATGGTCAGCGTGTGCTCCGGCGCATAGATGCCGATGCTCACCTGCTCGGCCCCATACACCAGATGCTCGTACATCTCGTCGGTCACGATGATCAGGTTGCGGCGCTGCGCGAGTTCGGCCACGGCCCGCAGCGTTGCGGGCGGAAACACGGCTCCGGTGGGGTTGCCGGGACTGTTCAGCACGATCATGCGCGTGCGCGGCGTCACGCGGGCGGCCAGGGCCTCTGGGTCCAGCTGGAAGCCACTGGCCGCTGTGGTGGGCACCGCCACGGGCACGGCGCCTGTCAGCGCAATCATCTCCGGGTAGCTGACCCAGTACGGGGCAGGGATCAGCACCTCGTCGCCGGGGTTCAGCAGCGCGAAAAAGGCATTGAAGAGGGCCTGTTTGCCGCCGCTGGTCACGGTCACCGCGTCCGGGGCATGGCTCAGGCCGTTTTCCCGCGAAAACTTGGCACTGATGGCTTCGCGCAGCTCGGGGATGCCGTTGACAGCGGTGTATTTGGTCTTGCCACTTTCGATGGCCTCGATGGCGGCGGCCTTGATGTGCGGCGGCGTGTCAAAGTCCGGCTCGCCCACGCTCATCGAAATCACGTCCAGGCCCTGGCGTTTCAGTTCCAGCGCGCGGCTGGTGACCGCCACCGTGGCCGAGGGTTTGAGGCTCTGGGCCCGCGCCGAGAGCGTGAAGGGGGAGACCGAAGAAGGGCCGCTCATACCCCGCAAGGTACAGGCGGCCCTGGGCCGGCGCGGCCAGAGGTTTAGAAGCGGTAGGTCAGGCCCAGACGCACCGAGGGCGAGGGGAAGGTAAAGCGGTGTGGGCCGGTGTCGCCGGGCACGCCGCCATTGCCAACCCGGAAGTCGTTCAGGACGGTGTAGCGCAGGCCCCCTTCGGCGTAGAAGCCCAGGTGCTCGCGGGTGCGGCCCCGGTAGCCCAGCACGCCCCCGGCCCGCCAGCCGCCGCCCGCATTGGCCGTGACCCCCACCGAGGGCCCGCCGTACCAGCCCACGTTGCCCTGGGCCAGCAGCAGGTCGGCGCCGAAGAAGAGGACGGGCGAAACCTCAACCTGCGCCCGGGGCTCCACGGTCAGGCCGCCCACCCGGCCCACAGGCAGCGAGAAGCCCAGCTGCGCAGTGGGCAGAATGGTTTCCAACCCCACGCCCGCCCAGAGCTGGGCGACGCTGGTGGCCGGGCCGGCCTGCGCCGCAGCACTACCAGCGGCCAGAAGAATAACGAATGAAGAAATCTTAAGAAAGCTCATGCGCTGCGAAGTGTACTGCCTGGGGGCGGTGGTCGTTGGCGCATGTGAGGCCAGGGGCGCTGCTCATGTCCGAGCGGATGGAGGTCAGCACATGCGCTTTGCTCGGCACGCGTGATCCTGTGCGGCGTCAGCGGGGCTGTTCGCCCTTTTCTCGCAGCAGCCCGTTCCGCCCTGCGGCCAGACAGCAGCCCCTCCATTTCGTGGGGGCCGCTGTCCTTTGCAGAGCCTCATAGCGGTCACCAGATGACCTGAAGGGTCCACCTTCAGGTCATCTGGGGCGAGCGGGCTTGCAAAGCTGCGGAGCAGAGCGAGTCACCGCCACAGACAGCGGTTGGCGTGGAGTTGAGGGGGCTTCCCTCCTCCCCTGGGCAGAACGGATGACCGCTGTCACTTCCTCCCAGCGCCACCAAGGGAAAACCCGGAGTAGCTCTGGGATTCGCTCTCAGAACCGGTACGTTACGCCGAAGGCCCCGCCGGCCAGGGGAAACGGAATGAAGTTCGCCGTGTCAAACATGGCGCGGAAGCGGGCCTCGCTGAACCAGCCCACGTTGCCGCCGCCGAACTGCCCGCGCAGCCCGCCGGTCGCGCCCACCAGCCACAGCCCCCCCACGGCGTAGCCCACGCTGGGCCCGCCGTACAGGTTCACATTTCCGCTGTTGCCCGAGAACAGCAGATCGGCATTGATGGTGCTCAGGGGGCCCGTCACATCGGGCAGGGGCAGCAGGTACACCGAGGCGCTGCCGCGCAGTTCGGCATTCAGGCCAGCAATTTGGCCCACGGGCGCGCTGAGCCCCAGCGTGAGGCCGGGCGCGATATAGGCTTCGGTGCCCGCCCCGCCCCACACCGTGAGGCCGGTGGTCTGGGCTCCGGCGGTGCCGGCAAGGAGGAGGGTCAGGGCCAGGGAGAGACGCATCTTCATGTGACGTTCATCGTAGCCGCCCACAGGCCCCGGCATTGCGGCACATAAGGCACCGGCCCACCGCCAAAAGCAGGTGGGCCGGCGCCGCACAGCCTCGTTTTACTCTCTAATGCAGCAGACCAATGCTCCGGGCGCGGCTCACGGCCTCGGTGCGGTCGCCAGCGTCCAGCTTGGCGTACAGGCGGGCGAGGTGGTCCTTGACCGTATCGGGCGACACGCCCAGGTTCTTGGCAATTTCCTTGTTGGAGTAGCCCTGGGCCAGCAGCGGCAGCACCTCGGATTCGCGGGGGGTCAGGCGCGGCACGTCCACATGGGGCAGGCGGTCCACATCCGGGTTGGCCACGATGTCGCGCAACTGCCGCGCCAGACTCTCGGGGTCGGTTTCCTTGCTCACGTAGCCGCGCGCCCCGGCGGCGCGGGCGGCCTGCACGATGGCGGGCTCAGCGAAGGTGGTGATCAGGACGCTCACCAGCCGGGGGTTGGTCTGGCGCAGGCGCTCGCAGACTTCAATGCCGGTCATGCCGGGCATCTTCACGTCCAGCAGCGCGGCGTCGGGCTGCAGGGCGCGGCAGGCTTCCAGCGCCGCGAGGCCGTCGCTGGCTTCGGCCACCACGTCGAAACCCTGGTGAATCAGGGCGTATTTCAGGCCCATACGAAAAAGGGGATGGTCGTCAGCAATAACGAGTCTCATGGTGAAACCTCCGGCAACAAGAGCGTGAAGCAGGTCTGGGCGGGCGGGGACAGGGGGGCACCGGCAGGGGCTTCGGGAGGGGGGTGGCCGGAGGCAGAGGGGGGAGGGGACAGGCGGGTATAGCGCAACTCGCCGCCGTGCGCTTCGGCGATGCGGCGGGCGATGAACAGCCCCAGCCCCGCCGTGCCCGCCGCGTACTGCTGGCCGGCGATGGTCGTGGGCTGCACATTGAAGGGCTGGGCCAGTTCGGATAGGGGCGCGGCCAGCCCGGGGCCGTCATCGGTGACGTGCAGGCCCTCACCGGACACGCTGAGGGTGATCTGGCGCGTGGCGTAGCGCAGGGCGTTGGCCACCAGATTCATCACGGCGCGTTCCAGCACCGCCGGGTCGGCCTGGGCGTGGCCGTGGCCTTCGACCAGCACGGTCAGGCCGCGCTCCTGGGCCTGGGGGGCCACGCGCTGCGCGGCGTCGTCCAGCAGCGCGCGCAGGTTGGTCCAGCTTGGCTGCACCTGCACGTCTTCCTGCTCCAGACGGTGGGCGTCGGCCATCTGCTGCACCAGGGCCAGCAGGCGCCCGGTTTCGGCCTGAATCTGCTCGCCCATCAGGCGGCGCTCGTGGTCCGGCAGGGGCAGCGTGGTGAGGATCTTGGTGAGGTGCCCGGTGGCGATCAGCGGCGTTTTCAGGTCGTGGACCAGGGTGGCGATAAAGGCGTTGCGCCGGGCCTGTTCGGTGCCCAGGCGCGCGAGCAGCCCCGTAAAGGCCGCGCGCAGCGAGCGCACTTCGGCCGGGTCGTCGGTCTGGGCGGCCTGAAAATCGCCGTGCTCCACCTGCGCCTGCAGGCGGCTGACCGGGCGCAGCAGCGTGCCGCTGAGCAGGTAGCCCATCGCCGCCGACAGCGCCCCCACCACCGCCATCCAGGCCAGCAGCGGCAGCGGGGGCACGTCGGGCCGGGCCATCAGGGTCAGGATGATGTTGGGCAAAAAGGCCAGCAGGAAAATGACGAAGGTGAACTGTGAACGCAGCGTCCGCACGCGGTCCACGGCGGCGCCGGGGCGCAGGGGAACAGCGGCGGACGTGGGCATGGCGCTCAGCGTAGAGCGGGGCCTCTGACAGAACCCTCACGGGTCTGTCAACCCCCACCCCCGGCGAATGCCCCCGCCTAACCATGACGCTGCGCCCACCAGGGCCGGGGCCTGGGGCGGGCGCAACTGTGGGCCGCAGCGGCGAGCGGGGAGGGGCCCCCGCCCACACGTCTCTTCTCCTGCGGGCTTATTCCTCGGTGCTCAGCACGGCCAGGAAGGCCTCCTGGGGCACCTCGACCGTGCCGAACTGCTTCATGCGGGCGCGGCCCTTCTTCTGCTTTTCCAGCAGCTTCTTCTTGCGGCTGATGTCGCCGCCGTAGCACTTGGCCAGCACGTCCTTGCGGAAGGCCTTGACCGTGGCGCGCGCAATGATCTTGCCGCCAATCACCGCCTGCACCGGCACCGGGAACATCTGGCGTGGGATCACCTCGGCCATCTTGTCCACGATCTTGCGGCCCAGGCTGTAGGTCTTGGTCTCGTGAACAATGACGGCCAGCGCGTCAATGACCTCGTTGTTCACCATGATGTCCACCTTGCGCAGGTCGCCCTCGCGGTAGCCGATCATCTCGTAGTCCATGCTGGCGTACCCGCGCGAGATGCTCTTCAGGCGGTCGTGGAAGTCGTACAGAATCTCCGCGAAGGGCACCTCGTAGAGCAGTTCCACGCGCTTGCCCACGTAGTTCATGGTGATCATGGAGCCCCGGCGCTCCTGCAGCAGCTGCATCACGGTGCCCACGTAGTCCTCGGGCAGCATGATGGACAGCTTGATATACGGCTCCTCCACGCTGGTGATGCGGTCACGGGTGGGAAACTCGGCCGGGTTCTGGGTCTCGAAGATCTCGCCGTTGGTCAGCGTCACGCGGTACACCACGGCGGGCGCGGTGGCAATCAGGTCCAGGTCGTACTCGCGCTCCAGCCGTTCCTGGATGATCTCGGCGTGCAGCAGGCCCAGGAAGCCGCAGCGGAAGCCAAAACCCAGCGCCTCGGAGGTTTCGGGCTCGAAGGAAAACGCGGCGTCGTTCAGCTTCAGCTTTTCCAGCGCGTCGCGCAGCTTGCGGTAGTCCTCGGTGTCGGTGGGGTAGAGGCCCGAGAACACCACCGGCTGCGCGGGCTTGAAGCCGGGGAAGGGCTCGGCGGTCTGCACGTCCTTGCCGGTCAGGGTGTCGCCCACCTGCGCGTCGTGAATGTCCTTGATGCCGGCGGCCACCCAGCCCACGGCGCCAGCGGCCAGCTCCTGCCCCACGACCAGCCCGGGGCTGAACGTGCCCACCTTGTCCACGTCGAAGGTCTTGCCCGCGTTCATCAGCAGGATCTGGTCTTTGGGCTTGAGGGTGCCTTCCAACACGCGCACGAACAGAATCACGCCCTGGTAGGCGTCGTAGAAGGAATCGAAGATCAGGGCCTTCAGCGGGGCCCCGGGGTCACCGCTGGGGGCGGGAATGCGCTGCACGATCGCTTCCAGAATCTCGGGAATGCCAATGCCCGCCTTGCCCGAGGCAAACACGGCGTCCTCGGCGGGAATGCCGATCACGTCTTCCAGCTCCTGCGCGGCACCTTCGGGGTCGGCGGCCGGCAGGTCAATCTTGTTCACCACTGGCACGATTTCCAGGTTGTTGTCAATCGCGAGGTACGCGTTGACGATGGTCTGCGCCTCCACGCCCTGCGAGGCGTCCACCAGCAGCAGCACGCCCTCGCAGGCGGCCAGCGAGCGCGAGACCTCGTAGTTGAAATCCACATGGCCGGGCGTATCAATGAGGTTGAAGGTGTAGTCCTCGCCGCCCGTGCCGTCCTCCTGCAGGGGCCGGGTGTAGGTCAGGCGCACCGGGGTGGACTTGATGGTGATGCCGCGCTCGCGTTCCAGTTCCAGGGTGTCGAGGGTCTGGTCGCGCTTGTCCCGCTCGGACATGGCGCCCAGCCGCTCCAGAATGCGGTCCGCGAGGGTGGATTTCCCGTGGTCCACATGGGCGATGATCGAAAAGTTCCTGACGTTCACACAGGCCAGTCTAGCGGGCGCCGGGCCGGGGCGCAGTGTGCGGGCTTCCGGGGCCGGGGGGTCCAGGCCGGAGGGGCCGCATCTTCGCTGGCCGCCGGCCGGGCGCGGGCCTATGCTGCCCCCATGTACCCCCGCACCCGTGCGCTGCCCACCCGCCCGGCCATTCCCCTCTGGAAAATCCTGCTGCCGGCGCTGCTGGTGCTGGGCCTGGGCTGGTGGGCGCAGCGCTGGGTGACCCGGCCCACCAATCCGCCGCTGCAAGCAGGGGCGCGGCAGGGCACGGTGGCGGGCGACTGGGCCCGCCTGCGCGCCTTTGGGGCCCGGGCGCCGGGCCAGCGTGGCCACGACCAGACCCTGGACTGGGCCCAGGCCCAGCTGACCGCGCTGGGCTACCGCGTGACCCGCCAGAGTTTTGCGGCCACCGCGCGCGACGATCTGGGCGCCGAGGTGCGTGCGCCGGGCCTCACGGTGCGCGGCAAGACCCTGTACGGCGCGCAGGGCAGCGACCAGGAAGGCGAGTTGGTGCGCGTGCCCCCCGGGGTCACGGAAGAGCAGCTGGAGGCCCTCGACATCCTGGGCAAACTGGCGATCACCACCTGTCCCCCCGGGCCCTGGGCCCCGCTGGCCGACGCGGTGGTGCAGGCGGGCGGCCTGGGGCTGGCCGTGGTGAACGACTGCGCGCAGCCGCCGCCCTTCAGCCGCGTGGACAACACCGCCCTGCCGCTGCTGGAGGTGCCCGCCCGCGAGGGCGCGGCGCTGCTGGCGCGCGCCGGGCAACGCGTGACCTTTCAGACCACCACCCGCGACCGCCCGGTCACGGCGGCCAACCTGATCGCCGCGCGCGTTGGGGGCCAGCCCGAGATCCTGTTCGGCGCGCACCTGGACACCGTGCCCCTGAGCCCTGGGGCCAACGACAACGCCAGCGGCGTGCTGGCGGTGCTGGACCTCGCCCGGCGCGCCGCCGGGACCCCCCTGGCCGAACGAAGCTGGTTCGTGCTGTTCGACGATGAGGAACGCGGCCTGAACGGCAGCCACCTGTTTGTGCACGACCACAGCTTTGAACTGCGCGCGACCCGCGCCATGATCAACCTGGACATGGTGGGGGTCGCGGCCCAGCCGCTGGGCGTGGCCGCCCACGAGGACTTGCGGGCCCTGGTGCGGCGCGTGGCCCCCGAGGCGCGCGCCTTTGAAGACGAGCCGCAAAGCACCCGGGAAACCTTCGGGCGCAGCCTGAACATCACGGGGCGCAGCGACCACGCGGCGTTCAAGCCCCTGGGCGTGCGCACCCTGTTCCTGACCCGGGGGCTGGACACGCACTATCACAGTGCCGGCGACAAGGCCCTGTCCCCGGCCCTGGTCACGGGCGCCGCCGATCTGGCCGAGCGGCTGGCCCAGGCGGTGCGGGCCGCGCCCTGGACCCCGCGCGTGCCCTGCGGCATTACCGGGCGCAACTGCCGCTAAAGGCCACCCACAGCCATCCCACCAGCGGAAGTGTTAACTTTCTGGCATATGCCATGCGTGTCGCTGTTCTGGGGCCTGCGGGCAATCCTGCTGGCGGGCCTCATGGGCTGCGCCGCGCCGCCGCTGCCCCCCGCCGAGGCCGATGGCACCGTGATTTACCCTCCGGCCGCCGGCACCGCGGTCCTGAGCGCCGATCTGGACACCGAGCAGGATATTGCGCGCGCCAGCGTGGCCGCCGATGGCCGCTACCGCCTGACCCTGCCCAGCCCGCCGCCGCACCTGGGCACCCCGGCGGCGCGGCTGGCCCAGCAGTACCCCGCCAGCGTGCAGGGGGTGCAGTGCCAGGGGGGCGTGACCCTGGCGCCGGCCGCCACCCGGCTGTTACTCGTGCGCGCCGGGCGCTTTCTGCTGGGCGAGCAGCTCACCGGGCGCCTGAGCCCGGCGACCTCAGCAGTCACGTTGCAGGCCCGGCCACTGAACGTGGTGCTGACGGTGCGGCAGTTCGTGTATGCCGACCGCGCCGCTACTCTCCGTGCGGCGCAGACCTGCACCTTTACGCTGGTGGGCGGGCAGGTGCAGCCCGGCACTGTCCAGGGCACCCTGACCCTGGCGCGCGGCTGGAACACCCTGATCACCCGCACCGAGCAGACGGACGCAGGCCTGACCATCACGCTCAGTGCCAACGCCGCCTTGCACGGCGTGGACTGGCACTACCTGCCCCTGACCCGCTGAGAAAAGGACCGAAACCACTGCAGGCCGGCGGCCGAGCAGATTGACACCTCCGTGAGCAGAGGCTAACCGTTTCCCCTTGGGGCCCGCGCCGCCCTACGCCACAGAAGGGAGCGCCGGTTCAGCAGCCCAGGCAGTGTGGGCTGTCCTCGGTCACCCGCAGCCTACGGGTGTCCTGGCTTGGCCAGTGGCGGACTGCTCGCCCTGCGTGCCCCAGGCCATGCGGCGGATGCGTCCCGCGCCGCGCCGCCCGTAGGCTGCGGGGTATGTCCCGCTCTCTGGCCTATTTCACCGACCTTGCGCTGCGCCGTCAGGAAGGCAGCCTGATTGAAAACGGTCCCGGCGCCGTGGTGGTGCGTTCACCCCAGAATCCCACCTTCTGGTGGGGCAACTTCTTGCTGATGCCGGCCCCCCCGCGGCCTGGCGACGCGGCGCGCTGGGACGCGCAGTTCGTGGCCGCGCACCCCCAGGCCGCGCACCGCAGCTTCGGCATTGACACCCCCGGCCACGATGAGGGCGCGGCCGACGAATTCCGGGCCGCCGGGTACGACGTGCGGCGCGACACGGTGCTGACCACCGACCAGACGGTGCCCCCCTCGCGGCTGAACCGCGACGCCGTGCTGCGGCCCCTGCAAGGCGACGCTGATTGGGCCGCCGCCCTGGCCCTGCGCCTCGCCGTGAACGCCGCCGAGGCCCACCCCCACGAGCCCGAAAGCTACCGCGCCTTCGCCGCGCGCAAGCTGGCCGCTTACCGGGCGGTGCAGGCGGCCGGCCAGGGCGCCATGTTCGGGGCCTTTGATGAGAAGGGGAACATGCTCAGCGGTCTGGGCATTTTCGATGCCGGTGAGGGCGTGGCCCGCTACCAGAGCGTCGAGACGCACCCCGAGGCCCGCTCGCGGGGCCTGGCCGGCACCCTGGTGCATGTGGCGGGCGAGTGGGCGCGCGGGGCGCTGGGCACCCGGACCCTGGTGATTGTGGCCGACCCCGAGTACCACGCCCAGGCCCTCTACGAGCGCGTGGGCTTTCGCCCGGCAGAAGGGCAACTGGCCATTGAGCGGCGACCCGGGGCTGGCGCTGGGGCATGAGGGAAAGGCCATGGGCTCTGGGCCATGGGCCATGAGGGAAAGGCAGTGGGGAGTGGGCAGTGGGGAAGACTGGGGCGATGGTGCAGCGTGGGCTGGCGCCTGGATGCTGTGTTTTGGGCGTGCCAGCTGCACCGACGATGTCGGGCGTGCGTAGGACATCCCTGCTCTGCCCCCGGCTGTATGGTCCAGCGCCCTTGGCTCATGGCCCATAGCCCATGGCTCATGGCCCCGCGCCTTCCCCCTACACCCGCACCAGCCGCTCGTGTGGTTCGGGAGGCAGGGTTACCTCCACCGGGTCGCCGGGGCACACCTCGCCGCCCTGGCACACCACGGCCATCACCCCCGCGCGAAAGACGGGTTGCCCGGCCTCATCCTGACCCACCAGTTCTTTTAACAGCCCCGGCTGAAAGGCGTCGATCTGCGCGCAGGGGTTGCGCAGGCCGGTCAGTTCCACCACTGCGTCCGTGCCCAGGGCCAGCCGGGTGCCGCGCGGCAGGGCCAGCAGGTTCAGGCCCCGGGTCGTCACGTTCTCGCCCAGGTCGGCGGGCTGCACGTGGAAGCCCCGGGCGGCCAGGTCATCAAACAATTCGGCGTGGATCAGGTGTACTTGGCGCAGGTTGGGCTGCGTGGGGTCGGCCCGCACGCGCGAGCGGTGTTTAACGGTCACGCCCGCGTGGGCGTCGCCCTGCACGCCCAGGCCGGCCAGCAGCGTAATGGCAGGCTGCGGGGCCTTGCTGAAGCGGTGTTCGTCGTCGCGGGCCACCCTGATCACTGTGCCAGTCATGGGGTCATCATGCCCCGCCTGAGCGCAGCAGGGGTTCGGGGTTGCCCAGCAGGGCGCGAATGGGAGCAAACGAGCGGCGGTGCACCGGGCTGACCCCCAGCGCCTGCAGGGCTGCGCGGTGGGCTGGGGCGCCGTAGCCCTTGTGCCCAGCAAAGCCGTAGCCGGGGTACTGGCTGTCCAGTTCGCCCATCAGGCGGTCACGCTCGGTCTTGGCCAGCAGGCTGGCCGCCGCCACCGAATAGCTCAGGGCGTCGGCGCGCGGCGGGGCGCTGATGGGCAGCCCGGCCCGCAGCTTCAGGTAGTCGGTGACCAGGGCCTGCGGGGGTGGGTCCAGGCGCGCCAGGGCGCGCAGGGCGGCGGCGTGGGTGGCCCCCAGAATATTCAGCTCGTCAATCTCGGCCGGCCACGCGTGCTCCACGGCGTAGCTGAGGGCCACCTCGCGCACCTGCCCCGCCAGGGCCTCGCGCTGCGCCGCCGACAGCTGCTTGCTGTCGCGGAAGGGATACTCGGTGGCCAGGCCGGGCAGAATGACGGCCGCCACGGTCACCGGGCCCGCCCAGGCGCCGCGCCCGGCCTCGTCCACCCCGGCCACCCGGAAATAGCCGCGCCGCCAGTGCTCACGCTCGAAGGACCAGTCGGGGGTAACGGAAACGGGCATGGGCGTAGGGTAGCGGGGAAGGGAAGGTCTGGGGGCGGGGCGTCGTGCGGCGGTTTGTGTCTGATCTCAGAGGGAGGAAGCAGAAGGGGCGTGGCCTGTCTCGAATCGCTGGAGGGGCCCGTGCGCTCGCCCCCAGCGGACTTGGTGCGGTGGCGTAGGTGGCCTGTCCCTGAAGAAACCCGCGGAGCGGTGTATGCCGCCCCCAGCCCTTACCCCACCAGCCCCAGCTGCTCGTCCAGCCGCCGTGCAAAGCGGTCGGTGCCGTTTCTGGCGTCAAAGCGGGCGGCCAGGACCTCTGCCTCACGGGTGAAATGGCGGGCCAGCCCCTCGGGTTGATAGGTCCGGTCCTCGCGGAAGAGGGCGAAGGTGCGCGGCAGAAGCAGGGTCTGGGGGCCACGGCGTTCGAGCGCCCGCCACAGGGCCGCGCTCGCCCCCAGAAAATCCAGCAGGTCCAGCGGCGAGCGGATGCCCAGCGCCAGGTCAAGGTGTTCGGCCCAGACGGTCAGGGCGCTGTCCAGTTCCCCCACCGCCACGAGGTAGGCGATGTGCTGGGCGATGGTCTGAATGAAGTTGCGGTCCAGGCGGGCCAGCCGCAGGCCCTCGTCGTGGGCGGCCCTGGCGTCGTCATCCTGGCCGAGCCGCAACAGGGGCTGCAGGAGGTTGGCGTGCGTCACGGTGGGCACGTCGTGGCAGCTCATGCCCTGCTCAATGATCTCGCGGCCCAGCTTCACGGCGGCGGCGGGGTTGCCGCGTTCGGTGTAGTAGTCCATCAGCTTGTTCTGCTCGCAGGCGGGGCAGTCGCTCAGGGGGTCGCGGGGCAGGGCCCGCCACGCCAGAAAGGCCCGCTGCGCCCCAGCGCGGTCGCCCACATGGGTCGCCACGTTCAGGCGGTGATAGGCGGCGTAGTGCGCGCCCGAACCGAAGGCCTGCGCGCGCCGCTCGAAGTCGGCCTGCAGTTTGGCCAGCTGCGACAGGGAAAATTCCGGGTTGTCCAGGCTGCCGTTCAGAATCCACTTGTACATCCACATCATCTGGTAGCCGTGGTGGCCGAACTCGGCGGGGTGGCGGTCAAAGGTGCCCAGCAGCCACGCGAAATGAATCAGCGCCCGGTCTGGAAAGCCGCTGAAGGTCGCGGCGCGCACCAGGGCCGTGCGGGCGCGAAACCCCGCCTCGCGGTCCCGCTGGCTGTCCGCCAGCCGCGCGGCCTGCGTCAGAAAGCCCAGCGCGCCTTCTTCTGAATCCTGCGCTCCGGCCAGTGCCATCAGTTCGTCTACAGTGTTCATGGTGTTCCTCTGCGGGGCAGAAGGCGGTTTGGGCTATCCGCCTTCAGCCTTCTGCCATCCGCCTCAGTTCAGGGTGTCCAGCCGCGTCGCCCGCAGGCCCCAGCGCATCATGTCCGACAGGCCGCCCGTCAGCAGCGCGAGTTCCTCGGCGCGCAGGGGGTGGTGGCCCAGCAGGTGCGCCTGGACGTACAGCATCTGCACCAGGCGGGCAAAGACGGCGTCGTCGTCCACATGCAGCAGCTCCTGAACAAGGCTGTGGCCCAGGTTGAGGTGCAGGCGCGAGACGCGCACCTCCTCGTACTCGGCGGCGTAATCGGCCAGAAACTCAGAGAACACCTCGTCCGAAACTTCCTGTGCGGCTTCAATGTCGTCCAGCAGGCGGCGCTCGCTCGTCACGATCAGCAGGGCGGGCAGCTCGGCGGGCTCAAAGCGCTTCACGCTGACCTCGCAGCCCAGGCCTTCGAGGGCCGCGTTGGCCCGCGCCAGCACGCCCTCCAGGCCGCCCGCCGCCACGTCTTCCAAAGACAGGGCGTAGGTCTGGGCGTCCACCTCTTCCAGTTCGCGCCCGAACAGGCGGGCGTACTGCCGCAGCAGCGGCACGTCGTAGGTGTACACCGCGTTCACGACGCTGTGCCCGTAGGCGCTCGCCACCTGCGCGATCTGGCGGAACTGGTCGAGGTCCGTGACCATCCGCAGGGTGGGGGCGCGCCGCGCGTACTCGCCCAGCTTCATGCGCCCGGTGGAGGTCTCCAGACTGAACTCGGGGGCCAGCAGCCGGAAAAAGTCGTCGTCTTCGGTGGCGAGGGCCTTGAGCGGCAGGTGGTGCAGCGAGATCAGGGCGTCCAGCCGCTTGGGGTCCTGCTGGGCCAGTTCCTCGATGTAGCCGCGCAGACCGGCGTTCAGGGCCTCGCGGGCGGCCTTCAGGGCGTCGTCTTCATAGAACGATTCGCGCGAGGCGGTGGGGTGCAGCCCATCCACGTTCAGCAGGCAGCGCACGAAAAAGGCCCACTCGGGCAGCAGGTTCTGGAGGTTGTGGCCCAGCAGCATCCGCTTGAGGTACACCGAGTGCCACTGCCGCGAAGAGCGCTGGGTGGCGTGGGGCAGCACCAGGGCCACGCCCAGCAGCCCGCCCGCTTCGCTGCGCAGCGGCACGGCGTCCAGCGCCTGCACCCCCAGTTCCTCGCGGGCATAGGCCAGCACCTCGTCGCGCTTGCTCGTGTCGCCCGCCGCGTAGGCCAGCCACGGCGGCATCACGGCGTTCACATGGGCGTACTGCTCGCCGTCCGTGACGTGAATGGGGTAGGGCAGGATGCGCCCGTAATTCTCCAGCGCCCCGCGCAGTTCGTCGTACTCGAAGTAGAAGTCGGTGTCCTCGCGCGCCCGCAGGCGAACGGTGGTGCCAATGTCGGTGGCGTGGTCGCCTGGCAGCACCTCCAGCGTGTACGTGCCGTCGGCCTGGGCCAGCCAGCGCACGGCGGGGCCACCCGAGGCGCTTTTCGTCACCAGTTCAATCTCGCCGCTCACCATGAAGCACGACAGCAGGCCGATGCCGAACTGCCCCAGAAAGGTGTCGCGCGCCTCGTCGATGCGCTTGGACGAGCGCCCGATGGTGGCGAGGAACTCGTGGACCTCGCTCTCCGACAGCCCCACCCCGTTGTCACGGAATTCCAGCCGGGGCAGCTCGCCGTCCCCGCGCAGCAGCCGGGCCTCGATCAGCGGCTCGAAGTCGCCGTGGCGGACCCGCCGCGCGGTGATCGCGTCCACCCCGTTTTGCAGCAGTTCGCGCACGAACACGCTAGGGTCCGAATACAGGTGGTTTGACAGCAGGTCAATGATGCCCCGCAGATCCACTTTGAAGGCGTGTTCCATGCCGGGCATTCTAAAGACGGGCCCCGGGGGCTGGCATACCGGTTTTGGCGCACCCCGGGCAAGGTCAAACGGCGCACCCCCGCGCCCATGTGCCACTCTGGGGGCGTGACTGGCAAGGGCAAGACCGGCAAGAGTGGGCAGAAGATTCGACTGAACAGATCGGCGGCGGAACGCCCGGCGGGGGCGCGGCCCGCGCCAGCCGAGGCAGCGCCGTATCCCGAGGTGCGGCCCGCCGTGTTGGGCCCCCGGCTGGACCGGCTGCAGGTGCTGACCAAGCCCGGGGTGCGCGGCTTTCCGGGTGTGGACGCCGCCCAGGCCCTGCTGATGGAGACGATGCGCAAGGACCGGGTGCGGGGCGAGGTGCTGGACCTGACCGCGATGGGCGGGCTGCTGGGCGCCCTGACCGGCGTGACGCTGCGGGCAGTGGAAGGGTCGGCGGCGGCCCTGACAGTCTTGCGCGCGGCGGGGCTGGACGCCCAGGCCGCCGCGCCGGGCGACGATCTGCGCGGGCACTGGCCAGAGCGCGCCCGCACCGTGGCCCTGGTGCTGGCCGGGGACCGGGGCAACGCCTACGCCGCCGCGCAGGTGGCCTGGGCCCACGCCTGCACGCCCCCGGGCGGCACGCTGTACCTCGCCGGGGACCGCGACAAGGGCTTTGACCGCTACGTGCGTCTGGCGGGCGCCGCCTTCGGTGCAGGCGAAACCGTGGCGCGCGACGGCGGCATGCGCGTGGCGAAGCTGGTGCGCCGCCCCGGCCCCACCCCCCCCCTCCCCGAGCCCGAAGGCTACGAGGCGTATGGCGTGACCGTGGTGGGCCTGCCCGGCGTGTTCAGCGCCGCCAGGCCGGACAAGGCCACGGCGCTGCTGCTGGACAGCCTGGGCGAGCCTGACCTGACTGGCCAAGGCGCGCTGGACCTGGGCTGCGGCGCGGGCCTGATCGGCGCCTGGGCTGCGCGGCGCGGCGCGCGGGCTGTGCTGGTGGACGGCGACCTGCAGAGCGTGCGCAGCGCCCAGGCCACCCTGCAGGCCAGCGGCTTAGGCGGCGAGGTGCTTCACTCGGACGTGGACGCCGGGCTGGGCGAGCAGACCTTCGACCTGATCCTGACCAACCCGCCCTTTCATGTGGGGCGCGGCGTGGTGCTGGACGTGGCGCGCGAATTCATGGCGGCGGCCGGGCGGCGCCTGCGGCCCGGGGGCACCCTCTACGTGGTCGCCAACGAGCCGCTGCCCTACGAGGCCGAGCTGGCGCGCCTGGGCCCAGTGGAGCAGACCCGGCGCGAGGGCGGCTTCAAGGTGCTCAAAGTGACCCGCCCCGCCTGAGGGTGCCCCCGGGGGCCCGGGAACCTTTGCGCCCCCGGCCCCGTATCCTGTCTGTTGGCCTCCCCCTCAGTCCGTTTCGTGCTTCCGCTCTCCAGCCGCGCCCGGCCCGTTTGCTAGACTGACGCGCTTTCCGCTGCTGGCCCCCCCCAGCCGCCCTTTGCCGGGCCCAGGGGGGAGCCGCGCACTCCCACCGAACTGTTTTCTATCCCCGCACCTGCAGGAGGCCGCATGGCAGATTCTCCCGTTCGCACCCGCAAGAAAGTTGAGGCCCCCGAGGCCGGCAGCGCGGCGCCCAAGACCACGGCGCGCGCCCGCGCCCGCGTGCCCGCCGCCAGCGCCGCCCCCGCACCCGCCGAAGCCAGCGCCCCCGAAGCCGCCCCGGTCCCCCCGGGCGCCGGCGCTGCCCCGGCCCCCGCCAAGAAAGCCGCCAAGGCCAGCGCGCCCAAGCCCAAGGACGCGGCGCCCAAGGCCCCCAAAGCCGACAAGCCGAAAGCCGCCAAGAAAGCGGCCCCCGCCCCCGCCGACCTCCCTGAAGGGGGCGAAGAAGGTCCGGCCCTGCCCGAGCCCGCCGCGAAGGCCGGCAAGGCGGCCCCCAAAGCTGCCAAGGCCGCCAAGCCGGCCCCGGCCCCCAAGGGCGGCGGCCCGGCCGAGAAGCCGTACTACGCCCACCCCAGCATTCAGGAACTGCTGAAAGCCGGCCGCGCGGCGGGCGTGCTCTCCAGCGAGGACATCGCCACGGCGCTGGCCTCGGCCCTGGAAGCGGCGGGCCTGGACCCCGAAAGCCCCGACGCTTTCGAGGACATGCAGCTGTTCCTGGCTGGCCAGAACATTGAGGTGCAGGACCTCGACGAGGACGAGGACGACGCCGACGATGTGGACGCTGAAGAAGGCACCGTGGCGGCCGCCGCGCAGGATGACGACGAGGAGAAATACTTCGACGACATGCCCCGCGCCGTGTCCAACGACCCGGTGCGCCAGTACCTGCACGAGATCGGCCGGGTGCCGCTGCTGACCCTCGAAGAGGAAATTGCGCTGGCCCGCCGCATTGAAGAAGGCGAGGAAGCGCGCAAGGTGCTGGAAGAGGACCTGGACCTCGACGACCGTGCCCGGCGCCGCCTGATGCGCCAGACCGAGGACGGCGCCGCCGCTCGCCAGGGCCTGATCGAGGCCAACCTGCGCCTTGTGGTCTCGATTGCCAAGAAGTACACCGGGCGCGGTCTGGGCTTTCTGGACCTGATTCAGGAGGGCAACCAGGGCCTGATCCGCGCGGTGGAAAAGTTCGAGTACCGCCGCCGCTACAAGTTCTCGACCTACGCGACGTGGTGGATTCGTCAGGCCATCAACCGCGCCATTGCCGACCAGGCGCGCACCATCCGCATTCCGGTGCACATGGTCGAGACCATCAACAAGCTCACCCGCACCGCGCGGCAGCTGCAGCAGGAACTCTCGCGCGAGGCGACCTACGAGGAAATCGCCGAGGCGATGGGTCCCGGCTGGGACGCCGCCAAGGTGGAAGAAGTGCAGAAGGTCAGCCAGGAGCCGGTGTCCCTGGAAACCCCCATCGGTGACGAAAAGGATTCCTTCTACGGCGACTTCATCCCCGACGAGAACCTGGACAGCCCGGTGGAGAACGCCGCCAAGACCCTGCTCTCCGAGGAACTGGAAAAGGCCCTGTCCAAGCTCACCGAGCGCGAGGCGATGGTCCTGAAGTTCCGCAAGGGGCTGGTGGACGGCCGCGAGCATACCCTGGAAGAGGTGGGCCAGCGCTTCAGCGTGACCCGCGAGCGCATTCGCCAGATTGAAAACAAGGCGCTGCGCAAGCTCAAGTACCACGAATCCCGCACCCGCAAGCTGCGCGACTTCCTGGATTAACCCCAGCCCCCCCGTCCGGACCTCTGGCCCGCCCCGCTCGCCCCTGTGGCCAGCGGGGCGGGCGGCTGTGGGGGCTGCCCTGGCCCTGGACTGCCCACATTTGGCCACGGACGGGCGCGCAAGGCCGTATGCTTGCGCCGACATGCCAAATGCCTCGCTGGACCGGCCGTGGTAAGCGCCGCCGTCCCTCTTTCACCCGGCCAGCGCCTGACGCCCTACGGCGTGGCGCTGCTGCCTCTGTGCCTGGCTAGCGTTCTGCCTGCCTGGACGGTGGCCGCATTGGTGGCCCTGCTGGCCCTCAGCGTGCGCTGGCCCGCCTGGGCACCGGCGCGGGTGCTGGTTGCGCAGCTGGTGCTGGGCCTGGGCTTTCTGACGGCGCTGCCCGCCGCCCTGGGGCACACGGGCGCCCTGCTGGCCCTCAGCGCGCAGTATGTGCTGGTCAGCCTGCTGGGGTTCGCGCTGATCTGGGCGGTGGGCGCCCTGGAAGACGGGCAGCGGCGCGGCCTGCTGACGCCGCTGCTGGTGGGCCTGCTGCTGCCGCACCCCCTGGCGCTGCTGGCCCTGCTGGGGGGCGCCCTGGCCCGCCAGAGCCACCACACGGCCGCGCCCGAATTGCCTGAGCCCCGCGCGTGGTGGTGGGGGGTGGGCGCCGCCGTGCTGGTCACCGCGCTGCTGGCGGCCGCGCTGCCCCCGGCGCCGCCGCTGTGGACCGCGCTGCCGGTGGGCACGGGCCCCAGCGCCCGCCCCGCTGCTGGCGCCCGCCCCCAGCCGGTGCCGGCCAAGCGACCAGCAGGGGAGCAGCCCACCCTTAGCGCCCCAGAGACCCCGCCCCTGAAGCCCTTGCAGCTGGGATTCCCCGCTGAACTCACGCTGCTGGCCGGGCTGCTGTGTCTGGTGGCCGCCGCGCGGCTGCTGTGGGGCCGGGTGCAGCGCCAGGGCCGGCCCCACCCGGCCGACTGGCTGATGACCGCCGGACTGCTGGTGCTGGGCGCGGCGTGGCTGGTGGCGGGCGCCCTGCTGTACTGGGGCGGGGCAGGCGGCCCCGCCGCCCTGCCGGACCAGGCCGCGGCCGAGGGGCTGGGCCGCCGCGCCGCCGAGGCCGGGCCCCCGGGGGGCCGCGCCGCGCTGCTGGGCACCCTGCTGCAGGTGCTGCCTTGGGTGACGGCCGCTATGTTTCTGGCCCTGGCCGCCCTCTTGCTGCGCCTGAAGGGGCCAGGCCGCGCCCCTCTGCCTACAGTGCCCGAGGAGACAGTCCCTGCCGCCCACCCCGACAGCGCCGCCGCCCTGCACCGCGTGCGCCGCGCCTACCGCGAGGCGGGCGCCGCCCTGGCCGCCGCCGGACTGGGCCGCGCCCCGGCCGAAACCCCCGCTGGGTACGCCGCGCGCCTGGGCGCCGCGCACCCGGTGCTTGCCGCCCCCCTGCAGACCCTGACCGCCGCCTACGAGCCCGTGCGCTACGGCGGACACCTGACCGGCGACGACGCCAGCGCCGCCGAGGCGGCCGCCCGCACCATCCAGACCCTGGCCCCCACCCTGAGCCCCCCCGAGGACATCCCATGACCCAGACCGCAGCCACCCCAGACTTTGCCCGCCTCGTTCTGCACAATGTCGCCCAGGTGCTGGTGGGCAAAGAAGACGTGACCCGGCTGGCCCTGGCCGGCATTCTGGCTGGCGGCCACGTGCTGCTTGAAGACGCCCCCGGCACCGGCAAGACCATGCTGGCGCGCGCCCTGGCCCTCAGCCTGGGGCTGGGCTTTCGCCGCGTGCAGTTCACCCCGGACCTGCTGCCCAGCGACGTGACCGGCGTAAGTGTCTACCGGCCCGCCACAGGTGAATTCGAGTTTGTGCCGGGTCCCATCTTTACTGGCCTGCTGCTGGCCGACGAGATCAACCGCGCCACCCCCAAAACCCAGGCCGCGCTGCTGGAGGCCATGGGCGAGGGGCAGGTCACCGAGTCCGGCGTGACCCACCCGCTGGCCCGGCCCTTCGTGGTGATTGCCACCCAGAACCCAGTGGAACACGAGGGCACCTACCGCCTGCCCGAAGCGCAGCTGGACCGTTTTCTGCTGCGGCTCTCGGTGGGCTATCCCACGCTGGACGAAGAGGTGCAGATGCTGGGGCGCCTGCAGGGCGAGCATCCCATCGCGGCGCTGGGGGCGGTGGTGGCCCCAGCCGACCTCTTGGCCGCGCAGCGGGCGGTGCGCGGCGTGTACGTCTCGGAGGCCGTGCAGGCGTACATCGCCCGCCTCAGTGCGGCCACCCGCGCCCACCCCCATGTGGCGCTGGGCGGCGGTCCCCGCGCCAGCCTCGCCCTGCAGGGGTCGGCCCAGGCACTGGCATGGCTCTCTGGGCGGTCCTTTGTGACCCCCGATGACGTGCAGCGCGTGGCCGGCGCAGTGCTGGCCCACCGCCTGAGCCTGAAGATTGAAGCCCGGTTGCAGGGCCAGCCCGCCGAAGCCATCGTGCAGGAGGTGCTGGCCCGCGAGCCGGTGCCGGCTGAAACGGCGTCTGCCGGAGCGGGCGCTGCCCCGGCGGCGGTGGGGGCAGGTGCCCGGTGACCGGCCCGGTGGCTGAGGCCAGCGGCCCTTCTGCAGGGACCCCATGAACCCGCTGCTGGCCGCCCTGCTGTACCTGGGGCTGGTGGGGCTGGTCACGCTGGGCCTGTGGGCCCTGTCGCGCCGCCCGCCCGCCGCCACCCTCACGCGCACGCTGCCCGAAGCGGCGTTCGAGGGCCAGAGTGTGCCCCTGACCGTGGCCCTGCGGGTGCGCAGTCGCCGCCTGCTGCGGGTTCGGGTCGGCGATCCCACGCCGCGCGCGGTGGTGCCCGCCGAGCCGCTGGAGGTGGGGGCGCTGCACCAGGGGGACACCACGCACGAGTGGCGCACCGAGCTGCAGCTGAACCGCCGGGGACTGTTCGTGTGGCCCGGGGCCACCCTGCAGTGGGCCGATCCGCTGGGGCTGTTCTGGCGCAGCGCCCCGCTGCCGGCCCCACCCACCACCCTGGAGGTCTTTCCCGGCACCCACGGCCTGCGCCTGCCCGAGGTGCTGCGCCCACTGCTGAGCGAAGGGGAACTCAGCCGCAGCCTGGGCCTGGACGATCCCATCAGCCTGCGTGGGGCGCGCGAGTACGTGCCCGGCGATCCGCCGGGGCGGGTGCACTGGCGGCTGTCGGCCCGCACCGGCACGCTGACCGTGCGCGAACTGGAGCGCACCGCCGCCAGCAGCCTCACCGTGTTTGTGGACACCACCGGGGGCGGCGAGGTCTTTGCCGACAGCGCCGCGCGGCTGGGGGCCAGCCTGGTGCAGGCGGCGCTGGAGTTGAACCTGCCTGTGGCGGCAGCCAGCGGCCCCGAAGCGACCCCCAGCGGGCGCGGGCCCCAGGCCCTGCGCGCCGCCCTGGGCGTGCTGGCCCGCCTGGCCCCCACCCGGGGCACGCCCCAGTTGCCGCCCGTGCGCGCCGGGGGCAATTTGATCATCCTGAGTGCGGGTGCCGGCCCCGAACTGGTGGAGCAGGCCCTGCGCGCCCGCGCCACCGCCAGTCGCGTGAGCATTGTGGCCATCCCCGAGGGTTTTTACCTGGAACCCGGCGAGCAGCCCCGGCGCCAGTGGAGTGCTCCCCCTGACACGGTGCGCGCCCTGGAGCAGCGCGCGGCGGCGCTCTCTGGCCTGGGCGTGCTGGTGTACGTGCTGCGCGGCAACCAGAGTGTGCTGCACCTGAACCCCTAGGGCGGGGGCGCCCGCAGGTGGCCTGCCCGGTGAAGGTGCATGAAGAAGCTGTTCAGGTGCGGCGCGCGGCCCAGCGGTAGCGTACAGCCATGACCAAGCACGAGGACCACACCCCCACGCCGTCCGCGCAGCCCCAGGCCGAGGGCACCGTGCGCCACGAGAACGAGATCAGCAATGTGGACCTGCAGTTCATGGGCCGCCCCAGCGCCGAGGCCGAGATTGAGGCGGCGGTGGACCAGGAGAACAAGTCGCCCGGCCAGTACCGCCGCGAGGGGCTGGACAAGCAGGACATCGCCAGCCACCAGAGCATGGACGCCAGCGACCCGCCCAGCACCAACATGGGCGACGCCACCAGTGGCCGCGAGGACTGATACGGATTCCGAAAAATTCCGTAACGGGTTATGGAATTTTTCCGACCGGATGGAGAGGGAAAGGGTACGGATTTCCGGGAATTGGAGGAACATCCAGCTCTTTTCTGGATGTTACGGAAATGGACGGAATCCGTATGAGCCACGGGCCCTTCCGGCTGGGTGGAGCCTCTCTTCGCCCAGCCCCCTGTGCCATGAGCGAGTTTGACGAACTGCAGGCGGTGATCCGCCGCTGCGCGGGCCAGCGGCAGTCGGAGCAGCGGGCGTGCGAGGCGTTCCTGAACGCGCTGTACCACGCCCTGCGCACCGCCAGTGGGCCGGGCTTGCCCCTGAACAACGTCACCCTAGACTTCACCACCGACCCCACCGTGCGCCTGCGGCCCCCGCCCAGCGGCAGTTTTCATGCCGCGTGGCTGCGGCTGGGGCTGTGCGAGGTGCTGGTGCGGGTGCGCTGGGTGGCGGGGGCCTTTCAGGGCGAATACGGCCAGAGCGGCGTGTTCCGCGTGGAGCAGGACACCGAAGACGCCCTGCTGAGCCTCGCCCGCCAGCTGCTGCGGGATGTGGCGGTGGCCTACGGTGGCCTGCCTGCGGCCGAGAGCCACCTGAACTGAAGGAGAAATGCGGCGGCGGCTTCCAATCCAGGAAGCCGCCGCCGCGTGTTGACCTGTGGTGGTTCAGCCCTTTACCGCCCCGGCCGTCAGGCCCGAGACGATGTTGCGCTGGAACACCAGCACCAGAATGATGAGCGGCACCGTCACCACAATGCTGGCGGCCATGATGGGCCCCCAGGGCTGGTCAAACTGGGTGGCGCCGGAGTAGTTGGCGATCACCACCGGCACCGTGCGGTTGGTGCTGGTGAAGGTCAGGGCGAAGAGGTATTCGTTCCAGGCGTTAATAAAGGCCAGCAGCCCCGTGGTCACCAGCGCGGGCATCATGACCGGGAACAGCACCAGGAACAGGGTTTGCAGCGGCGAGGCACCGTCCACCAGCGCGGCCTCTTCGAGTTCGCCGGGGATGTCCCGCACAAAGCTGGTCAGCACCCACACCGTGAAGGGAATGGTGAAAATCAGATACGACAGGATCAGGCCCAGAGGACGGTTGTAGAGCCTGAAAGCGTCAAGCACACGGTCAAGCACGCCTGACGAGCTGGCTTCAATCGCGGCATTCAGGGCGCTGTCCGCGCCTTGAAGAAAAGAGTACAGCCCCCCCAGCACGGCAATCTGCGGAAAGACGCTCACGCCCAGAATGATGTACAGGATGACTGATTTGCCCTTGAACCGGAAGCGGCCGAGAGCATAGGCGGCAAAGGAGCCGATGAGCAGGCTCACCAGCACTGACCCCACCGCCACGATTAGGCTGTAGAACAGGCCACGCTGAAAGTTGGGGTAGGAAAAGACCTGCGCGTAATTCTGCAGGGTGGTGGGCGCCGCAATGAATTCGCGGGGCGTCAGGAACAGGTCGCCGGGCGAGCGCAAACTGGTCAGCACGGCCCACACAAAGGGCGCCAGCAGATAGACCGCGATCAGCAGCACCAGCAGGTAAAAGGCAGTCCGCTGCAGGTAGTACAGGGCGGGGTTGGCGGTTTTCAGGTTCATGACATGCCCCTCCTCAGTCGAACTTCACGCGGAAGGCGGTCACGTAGATCACCACGATCACCATGATGATCAGGAACACCGCCACGCTGACCGCGCTGCCCATGCCCAGCAGCTGGTTGTCAATCAGGGCCTGCCGGGCGTAGCCGGTCATGGAGGTGCTGGCCGCGTTCACGTTGCCCAGCATCACCGACATCACATCGAACACGCGCAGCGCGTCCAGGCTGCGGAACACCAGCGCCACCAGCAGGGCCGGGCGCAGCAGCGGCAGCGTCAGGCGCCAGAACTGGGTCCACTTGCTGGCACCGTCCACATCGGCGGCCTCGTACATGTCGCCCGGCAGGCTTTGCAGGCCAGCCAGAATCAGCAGGGCCATGAACGAGGTGGTTTTCCACACGTCCACCGCGATCAGCGCCCAGATGGCGGTGTCGGTGTTCGCCAGCACCGCCTGGCCACCCAGCAGCCCGCGCCCGATCAGGCCGAACGAATCGTTGTAGAGGTATGCCCACATCTGCGCCGAGACCACGGTGGGAATCGCCCAGGGCACCAGCATGGCGGTCCGCAGCAGGCCCCGGCCCTTGAAGGCACTGTTGACCACCAGCGCGATAATCATGCCGAACACGGTTTCCAGAAACACGGAGACCACCGTAAAGAGGAGGGTGTTCTTCACCGCCCCCCACCACTTGGGGTCCTGTAGGAAGCCCACGGCCACGCCGTCTTCGGTGGTGAACCAGAAATTGTCCAGGCCAATAAAGGTGCGCTGATCGGGGCTGGTGAGGTTGGCGTCAAACAGCGAGAAGTAGAAGGTGCGGTACAGCGGGTAGCCCGCCACCAGCGCAATAGCGATCAGGGTGGGCAGCAGCAGCCAGAGGGCTTGCCGGGCGCGGGCCGCTTCAATGCCGCGCGTGCGGCGGGGCCGCGCCGGGGCAGTGGCGTTGACAGTCATGGGTCGTGGACCTCCTGAAACGGGCGTGTGGGGGTGGGGCCATCAGGGGGCCCCTGCGCGGGGCTGCATAAGCGTGGGGGGACAGCCCGGATCTGGGCGTGTCCCCCGCATGTGCGCGTCAGGTCTGGCCCGCGCCGTTTACCAGCCCCGGCCCTTGATGCGGGCGAGGTCGGTGGCCAGCTTGGCCACGGCCTGCTGCCCCTTCATCTTGCCGTTCAGCACGTCGCTGACGGCGGTGGAGAAGGCCTGCGACACCTGGTTGTACTTCAGCTTGGTGGGGGCCGACGGGCGAGCCACCGCGCTGGTAAAGACGCTGTACAGGCTGCCGAAGAAGGGGTTCTTCGCCAGAATGTCCTTGTCCTTGTACAGGGCCGGGAGGGTGGGGTTGTACGTGCCCTGGATGGCGCGGATCTTCTGCTCCTCGGGGCTGGTCAGGTAGCGCACGAGGCTGATGGCCGCGTCCTGGTTCTTGGAGTAGCTGCTCACGCCCAACTGCCAGCCGCCCAGGGTCGCGGCGTTGCGCGCGCCCCCGCTGGGCAGCGGCGCCACGCCGATCTTGCCGGCCACCTTGCTGTCCTTACCTTGGCCCAGCGCCCACGCATAGGGCCAGTTGCGCATGAACGCGGCGTTGCCCGCCTGGAAGATGCCGCGCGCGGCTTCCTCGTCGTAGGTGGTGACGCCGGCCGGGCTGATGCTCTTGACCCAGCTGGCGGCGGTGTCCAGCGCCTTGGCGGCCTGGGCGTTGTTGATGGTGATTTTGCCGGTGCTGTCCACGATGGTGCCGCCGCCGAACGACACCAGCCACTCCATGGCGTCGCAGGTGAGGCCCTCGTAGTTCTTGCCCTGCCACACAAAGCCGCTAAAGGCGCTGTTGGTCTTGCGCTCGCCGTCCTGAATCTTCTTGGCCATCAGGGCCAGTTCGGTCCAGGTTTTGGGGGCGGCCTTGAAGCCGTACTTCTTCAGCAGGTCGGTGCGGTAGTACAGCAGCCCGGCGTCGGTGAACCAGGGCAGGGCCACCAGTTTGCCGTTCACGGTGTTGGCGTCAATGATGCCCTTGAAGTGGGCGTTCACTTCGCTGGCCGGCACCTTGCCGGTCAGGTCCACGAAGTGCTGGGCCAGCAGGCCCGGCCACACCACGTCCAGCTGGTAGACGTCAATGTCGCTGCTCTTGGCCGCCAGCTGCTGCTGGTACAGGCCCAGGCGGTCGTTGGTCAGCTTGGGGCTCTCGAAGACCTTGACGGTGTTGCCCGTCTTCTTGGCCCAGCGCGCGGCACCCTCCTTACACATCTTCAGCTCAAGGCCCACGTCGCCGCAGGCCAGGGTCACGGTCACGGCGCCCGCGTGAGAGCTGGCCAGAATGGCGGCGGACAGGCTGAACAGCGCAACAGCTTTCTTCATGCATCCCCCTTGGGTGGACGGCCGACCCGGTGGTCAGCCCGCTTCCGGTATGAAGCGGTTCCACTTGCTGAACTTCAGATAGCGTTCAGCGTACACGCCGGCCCCCAGCCTGTCAATGGAAACAGTTCCAAGCTGTCTGATACGGATTGCGGCCGAGCAGCGACAAAACCTGTTCAACCTGAGCAGCGCGCGGAAGAACGAAACCGTGGTTGGAAGAGGTGTGCTTGGATCGGGAGTTGCCAATCCGAGCGCCGATTGGAAGAAAAACGCATAGGGACAGCGGATTTACTGGGCAATGCTATGCAGAATGTTGAAGCTGCCCGCACCATGCATGAGGGGCGCTCCAGTGCGCTGGGTTCAGAAGGCGGGGTGATCGTTAGGCCGGTTGGCCGGCGCCTTGGGTTAATTCATAGGCAGCGTCGCGCGTGCCGGTGCCCAGTTTGCGCAGCAGGCCGTCCTGGACGAGGCGGCGCAGCACCCGCCACGCCTGCTGGGTGTTCAGGCCACACGCGGCGCGCAGGTCCACGTTGCGCACCCGGCCCTGTTCGCGTGCCAGGGTCAGGGCGGCGGCGCGCACCTCGGCCGAGGTGGGGGCGCCGGGGTCGCGCTCGGGGCGGGGGCGGGCGGGGGTGGGGGCTGGTGCTGGCCGGGCTGGTGCGGAGGCCACAGGCGCGGGCAGCTCTGGCTGGGCGGCCGGCAGCACGGCGCGTTCGCGGCCCAGGGCCACGCGCACTTCCTCGCCCAGCACGTAGGCGATGCCGCGCCCCACGCCCGCGCGGGCAATCAGGCCGTGGTCCTCCATGCCGCGCAGCAGCCGGGGCGTGCGGTCTTCGGGCAGTTGCAGCGCGCGGGCCAGGTGGGCGCGGGTGGCCTCGCCCTCGCGTGCCAGCAGCGACAGCACGATCAGCATGTCCAGCGAGAGGGTCTGCATCTCCTCTTGCTTCTTCGCCACAAAGCGCACGAACTCGGCGTCAAAGCCGGGGCTGTGCAGCGCCAGGGTGACCGCGTCGGGGTAGGGGGTGAACTCTGGCGGTTCCTTGCCGTGGCGCAGCATCAGCGAGTACATCTTGTCCACGCCCACGCCCGCGCGCTCCACCAGCCCCAGGCGCGACAGCACCTCGGCCAGCAGCGGATTGCGCCGCTTGGGCTGGTGGCGCAGGATGTTCCCCGGGGTAATCCCGCCGGGCAGCCCCCCCGGGTTCATAATTTCCAGGCGGTCGGGGAAGTAATGCACATGCACGGCGTCGCGCAGGGTGTAATCGCGGTGGGTCAGGGCGTTGAGCAGCGCCTCGCGGTACACCACCTCGTCCTGGTCCCAGACCTCAATGCGGAAAAGGCCCACCTGCACCGGGGTAAAGCGGTTACGGGCCTGAATGAGTTCGGCCAGCCGGGTGAGCAGCGCCGGAATGGGGCGCAGCAGGTCCTCGCGGAACTGAAACTCGGGGTCCAGGGTGGCGTGGTGGTAAAAGCACACCTCGGCCTGGGGGACGTGCGCGCGCAGGGCCGCCGGGGTGCCGGCCAGCAGAATGGCCGCCAGCGTGGGCCGCAGCGCCCCGCCACTGGGCAGCAGCAGGCCCAGTTCGCGCAGAAAGTCCAGGTCCGGCAGCGCCGAGGCGCTCAGGCGTCGCCCCAGGCTGCGCAGGCGCGCCACCTCGGCGGGGTCCAGGTCGGCCAGCGAGGCGTCGGGGGGAACGGTGGCCGTGTAGTCGGGCGCCGCCACCGGCTCGGCCGCCGAGGGCGTGACCGGCACCAGATGCGCCCCGTCCCAGGCGATCACCGAGCCGTCGGGCGCCGCCAGCACATAGGGCGCGTGCGGCACGAACACCGCCAGCACCTTCAGGCCGCCCGGCAGGCGGTGGTGCTGCACATTCACCGTCAGCCGCCCGCCCGACAGCTCAAAGATGGCGTGGGTGACCATCAGGGGATGCAGTTCGCCGGCGTCGCGTTCAGGGGGCTGGGGCTGCTCCACCACATCCACGCCCACCAGCACGGTGCCGCCGCGTGCGTTGGCCAGCCCCACGGCGTAGCGGGCAAGCTCCTGGGGGGTCACGTTCAGCGGCAGGTGAATGCACGTCGGCCCCGGTGGGGGCAGCACCCCCAGCGGCGAGATGGCGTCCGTCGCGTCCAGCGTCACAAGCGGGCAGTATACCGCCGGGCCGGGTCAACAGGGGCCGGGGACCCCGTTGGGGGAGAGGGGTAGAAGGGGTAAGGCGCTCAGCTCGACCTGGGCGGGGCTGGCGTGGGGGCCCTCTCGACGAAGCCTGCTCGGCGGCTCGGCTTGGCAAGGCTGGTCGCGGGCAAAGGCCGCGGTCAAAACGTAGAAAACGCTGTGCCGGGCGCTCGTCCCGGGCATCCGGTGCGAATCTCATTGAAGCCAAGGCAGAGGGAAGCAGCAGAACCGCAGTGGGCAGCGCCCCCTCGTACAGGGCGTTCTGCCCATGCCCGTCCCTCGTTCCCTGCCGATCAGCACCCCACCCTGTTGGCGCCACGACCCTTTTCGACTCTTCTATTCCTCGGTCACAGGGCTTAGCCAGTGCCGCTCAACCTGCACCCTGTCCCCCGGCAGCCACACCAGGGCAGCGCGGTGGCCCACGCCCCACACGATGGCGACCTGCCCGGCGGCCCGGCCCAATGCGGCGGCCTCGCGCAGGGGCACGCCGCGCAGCAGCAGGCTGGGTTCGGCGTGGGGCCCACTGCCATTGACCGTCTCCAGCGGGGCCCAGGGGGCGGCCTGTTCACGCAGCCGGGCATGGGCCGCCACGTTGTCGGCGTGGCTCTGGGGCTGCGCGCCGGGGTTGTAGGCGGTGATCATGGCCCAGCGGCCCCCTGGGGGCGCCCACGCGGGCCGGAAACCGGGCGCGGTGCCCTGCAGGGACACGCGGGTGCCGCTCAGGCCGTAATGTGCGCCCAGAAAGGCGGCGCGCAGGGCGGGGTCCGGCACGGGGGTCAGCGGGCCACCGTGGCCATCAGGTTGGTGATCTGGGTGTTGCGGTAGCGCAGCACCAGGCTGACCTTCTGGCCCACCTTGAAGGTGCCGCCCAGCACCACCCGGTAGCTGCTGCCGGTGCCCAGGTTCAGGACACCCGGCACGGGCAGCATCTCCACGACTTCGCAGCGCGGGGTGCAGCGCAGCATGCGCGCGCGCCCCACGCTGCTCCAGACCCCGGTCAGTTCGTCGGCGCGGGCCACCCGCAGCGCGCCGCTCAGCAGGGCGCCGCCGTGCGTGAGCTTCAGGGTCAGGGTGGGGGAGAGGGCCTGGGCAGAGGGCGCTGTGCCCACGCACAGCAGCGCGGCCAGAGCGGCACGCGGCCAGAGAAAACGGGCATTCATGCGCTGACTCCTTCGTCCTCGGATTCGGTGGCCCCGCCCTCGGTGTCCGGACTGTCGGTATCTGGGGCGTCCACGGGGGTCTTCATGATCTCGCGCAGCACGCTGGTGGCGAAACTGCCGCGCGGCAGGGCGAAGGCCAGGACATAACCGTCGTCCGCAGGCTCCACGCTGGCTTCTTCCAGAAACACCCGCGTCAGGCGGCGGTCGCCCTTGCGCGAGTGAAACATCTCGGGACTCAGGCCCAGGGTGCCCAGGGCTTCGCGCTCCAGTTCCCCGGCTTCGGCGCTCAGGGGGCGCACCTTCTTGCCAAACAGGGTGCCGGTGGCGCTGACCTCGCCCCGGGCGGCGCGGGGCGACTCGGCGGCAGCGTCCTCGACCTGAAACACACCGCCGGTGTCGTGTTTCTTGGCCATGTCGCCGGCCAGCAGGGCGTCAAAGACCCCGCGTTCCAGGCGCAGACTGACAAAGGCGTTAAACACCACACTCTGCAGGGCCGTGGTCAGAAAGCGCCGCACCCGGGGGTCGCGCACGCGCGACTCGCCACGCACCACGCGCAGGCCCTCTTCGGCGTTCAGCCCGCCCAGGCCAAACCGCTGCGGGCCAAAGTAGTTGGGCACGCCGCTGCTCTGCAGGTGCGCCAGCAGGCGCGCGGCCTGCTCCGCCTGCCCCGGGGCGCCGCGCACCCGCACCACAAAGCGGTTGCCCCGCAGGTGGCCCAAGCCCAGCTTGTTGGTGTGCCGCGTGACCTGCAGCACCCGCACGCCGCTGAAGGCGAACTGCTCCAGCCGGGCTTCATAGCGCGCCGGGAGGCTCAGCCACTGGGTGGTGACCGCGTGGCGGTCCTTGAGCCCCGCCACGCCGATATCGCGGTCCTTGACCCCCAGCTGCGTGCCCAGTTCGCGCAGCACGTGCGCGGTGGTGTGGCCGATCTTTTCCAGCTGAACAAACAGGTGGTCGCCCTCGCCCGACAGCGGGTAGGCAGGCAGCTCTTCCACCCGGAAGTCCTGCGGGTGCTGGCGCAGGGTCCCGCCTGTGCCCGCCTCGGTTGTCAGGGCGCGCAGCGCCGACCAGTCAAACACCAGACTCACGATTCGCCCACCATAGCCCGCACGTTCTAGAGTGGCGTGAGAAAGGCCCCTGGACGGTGCCCGGCAGTGGGGGAGGTGGGGGGCAAAGGTCCAGTGCCCATAAGGCCCCAGTGCGCAGTGGCCGCCCAGTGCCAGCCAGACATGAACAGGGGCGCGCTGGGGTTTTAATTCAGAACCCGGTGCTCGGCGTGGGCTGGCGGCGTCCAGTCGGCGCGGAAGAGGTGGGTGTTGCTCGGGGTGCGCGCGGGGGCGTACCACACCCTCACCCCAGAATCGTAGGCCGACACCGGCAGCACCGCCTCCTGGCCCGCGGCCAGTTCGACCACGGCCTCGCCGCGCTCGGTGCGCACGCGGTACCACGCATTGACCCCGGCCGGCGACCACCCAGCCAGCCACAGCCGCGTGCCGGAGACGTTGCGCAGGTGGGCGCCCCGCGCCGAGAGTGTGACGCTGAGTTCCGGCCACGCCGGGGTGACCGGCGTTTTCCAGCGGGCCGAGAACCCCAGCGGTGTGGGCGCGGCGGTGCGCCGGAACAGGGCGGCGCTGACAAACGCCCCGGCGCTCCAGAGCAGCAGGACCAGCGCGGCAAAAAACGTGCCGGGTTCCAGGCCACGGCGCAGCAGCCCTGCCGCCAGTGCCGCGCCCATCACCAGCCCCACCAGCGGCCAGCCCACCCCAGGACGCCCCGCCGCCGGCCGAAAGGCGCGCGGCCAGTATTCGGCCAGCAGCAGCAGCGCCGCGCCCAGGCCAAACAGCGCGGGCACGTCCAGCACGGGGGCCAGCAGCAGCAGCCCCAGGCCGGGGGCGGCCCACCACGCCGCCGCCGGGCGCAGTTGCCGCCGGGCCGCCTGCCCCACCCGGATCAGCCAGTACGCGGCCAGCACGGTGCCCATGACCGCCAGCGCCGCGCCCAGTTCGCCCGGCGCGCCCTGCAGCGGCCACGCCGCCCAGCCGTCACTCGTCACGGCCACCCTTGCGGTGCCGCCCGATGCCGGTGGCCACCCCGCCGCCCGCCCCCGGCGCCGGGGGCACGCTGGCCGGGGTGGCCAGCGGGGCGCCCGGCAGCACCCCGGGCTGGGCCTGCCGCTCGATCTCGTAGGCGAGGTGCCCGATCTCGGTTTTCAGGATGCCCTCCCAGGCGGTTTTCACGGCATTCAAGCTGCCGGGCATGGCAAACACCACCGCGCCGCGCACCAGCCCCGCCACCGCCCGCGACAGCATGGCCGCGCCGCCCACCTGCTGGTAGCTGAGCATACGGAACAGTTCCCCGAACCCAGGGATCGGTTTGGTGATCAGGCTCTCGACCACCGGCACCGTCACGTCGCGCCCGGTGATGCCGGTGCCGCCAGAGCACAGCACCACCGTGGCCTCGCGGGTAAAGGGCACCAGCGCCGAGCGGATGTCCACGGCGTCGTCGCGCACCACGCGGTAGGCCACCAGTTCGTGCCCGGCGGCCTGCAGTTCGGCGCGCAGGTAGGCGCCGCTTTCATCGGTCTCCGGGGTGCGGGTGTCGCTGATCGTCAGCACCGCCACCCGCACGGCCCGGGGGGCGCGCTGGCGGTGGCTGGCGGCGCCGGTGTCGGGGGTGGGCGCTTGCGGGCCGCGAGGCTGGGTCATGCCCCCAGCATAGAGTGCGGGCCGCTGCCTCTGGCAGAGCTTTGGGGCCCAGGCGGCGCGCTGGGCTGGACAGCGGGGGAGGGGGTGCTGCACAGCGGGGGAGGGGGTATTGCCGCCCTTGCAGCGGCACCCGGAACGAAGGGCGTGGGGTTTCGCCCGCCGCGTGCGCCGCCCTCAGCCGGGTCCGGCGTTCAGCACGTTGCGTGCGGCTTCGGGCAGGGCGGCGCGGTCGCTGCGGCGCAGCGCACCCCGGGGACGGCGCAGCAGCAGGGCCAGATACACCTGCGCCTGCTGCTCCAGAAAATCGCGGTAGCCGTTGTCCTGGCCGCTGCGCACGCATTCCAGGGCCAGCAGGTCCAGCTGGCTGCTCAGCTGCTCCAGGGCCAGATGCCGCGCCGCATGAACGCCGCTGTTGCCCAGCACCTCGCGCATGCTGTCCAGGCGCTCCGGGGCGCGCAGCAGCGTGCGGGCGGCGCGCTTCACGTTGGGGTCGGCCAGGGTGAGGGTGCAGGCGCGGCAGGGCTGCTCCTTGCTGGCCTCGCCGCACACCGGGCAGGGGCGCCAGCCCTGCTCCTCGCGCCACTTGCGGGCCCGGGTGATGGCCTCGGCGGCCCGCAGCACCGCAGGTTTCAGATCGTCGCTGACGCCCTGGGCCAGTTGGCGGGCCCGCGCGCGGTCCGGGGCGGGCAGCGGCGGCGGCGTGACCGGCGCGGGGGCCTCGCGCACGGTGCCCACGCTGAAGCGGATCTCGGTCAGTGGGGTGCTGCCCTCGCCCAGCAGGGCGTTCAGCGCCCGCAGAAAATGGTGGCGCTGCATGCTGAGGTGGTGGGCGGTGGCGCTGTCTCGCACCTCTATGAACAGGGTGCTCCCCTGCTGGGTACGCGGGCGGGTCAGGCGGGCGATCTCCGGCCCCACCGCCTGCGGCCACAGCAGGATGGCGCGCGCGCGCTGAATGCCCCGGGTCAATCGGGCGGTGCCCAGGGTGGCGCCCATCAGGTCGCCCAGGCGCAGCGGGCCGCTCAGGCGGCGGCCCCGGGTCATGTGCCCACCTCGGCCACGGGTGCTTCGGTGGGCACGGCGTCGGCCTCTGTCGCCCCGCCCCCGGCCCCCTCGCCCTCGGGGGTAAAGCGCCCGGCGTGGGCGCGCAGGGTCAGCGCCGCGCCCGGGGCCCGCTCGGTGCCGGTCACGATGGCCTGCGGCACGCTGGAGGCCAGGTCCAGCAAAAAGGCCCGCCGCCCGGGGTCCAGTTCGGCCGAAAAGTCGTCAATCAGCAGCACCGGACGCTCGCCGTAGCGCTCGGCCAGCAGTTCCAGTTCGGCCCGGCGCAGCGCCAGGGCCACGGTGCGGCCCTCGCCCCGGCTGGCATATTCGCTGGCCGGAAAGTCGCCCAGGGTTAGCAGCAGGTCGTCGCGGTGGGGCCCGGTGACGGTGGAGCCGCGCGCCAGTTCCTCGCTCTGGCGGGCGGCCAGGTCGGCGGCGTAGGTCTCGGGGGTGGTGGATTCCTGCAGGCTCAGGGTCAGGGGTTTGTGGCTGCCCAGGCCCGCGTTGGCCTCGGCGGCCAGTTCGTTCAGGCGCACCAGGGCGCGGCGGCGCACCCGCATGATCTCGGTGCCCAGGCGCACCAGCGCGTCGTCCCACACATGCATGGCCCAGGCCTCGCCGCCGCGCAGCGCGGCGTTGCGCTGCGAGACCGTGCGCTCGTAACGGGCCAGGTGCTCGGCGTAGCGCGCGCTCAGGCGCGACAGCAGCGAATCCAGATAGGCGCGGCGCCCCGCCGGGGGCCCAAACACCAGTTCGCTGTCCTCGGGGCGAATCCACACCGCGCTGCCCCGGGGCAGGTCGCCGGTGCGCACCCGCACCCCGTCCTGCTTGAGTTGCCGCCGCCCGCGCCCCAGGCCCACCTCCTGCACGCTCAGGCTGCCCCCCGATTCCAGGTCGGCGCGCACGTAGGCCTCGGTTTCGCCGGACTGCACCAGCTGTTCCAGGCGGCTCACATCGGTCTGGCCGGTCAGGGCGAGGTAGGCGGCTTCCAGCAGGTTGGTCTTGCCCGCGCCATTTTCCCCGAACACGCCCGTGACCCCGGCCGGAAAGCGGAGGGTACAGGGGGCGAGGTTCCGGTAGTTCAGGGTGGAGAGCGAGTCCAGACGCACCCGCCCATTCTAGGCGCCGGCCCCGCCCCTCTTCAGCGGCGGGGGCCGCCATTGGCCATGCCGCTCCGCGCGGTAGGCTGGGCGGCATGGCTCAGCCTGCCCCCCTGCCCACCCCCGAGGCCCTGAACGCCCTGGGCGAAGGCCACCTGCCCGGCCTGATCGGCATTCGCTTTACCCAGGTGGAGCGCGAGCGCCTGCGCAGCGAACTGACGGTGCGCCCCGAACTGCTGGCCCCCAACGGCTTTCTGCACGCCGCCAGCGTGGTGGCCCTGGCCGACACCACCTGCGGCTACGGCACGCGCCTGCTGCTGCCAGAAGGGGCGAGCGGCTTTACCACCATTGAACTGAAAAGCAACCACCTGGGCACCGCACGCGCGGGCCGGGTGACCTGCGAGGCGCGCAATGTCCACGCTGGGCGCACCACCCAGGTCTGGGACGCCGAGGTGCACGATGAGGCCGGCAAGTTGATGGCGCTCTTCCGCTGCACGCAGGCCGTGCTGTACCCCCGCTAGGCTGTGCCCACCGCCGAGCCCTGGCTGCGCAGCCCCGACCCCCTGACGCGCGAGGTGGCGCGCGCCTACGCCGAGGGCGCTTTTTTAATGGACAACGGCGACGGGCTGCAGTTTTACACGGTAGAAAACCGCGCCCTGGTGCCCCTGACCGAAGACGACGGCCTGCACATTCCCCGGCGCCTGGGGCGCGAGCTGAAGCACTTTGAGCTGAAGGTGAACACCGCGTTCCCCGAGGTGCTGGCCGGCTGCCGGGGCGAGTTGCCGGGCAGCCCCCCGCGCGACGGGCAGTGGATCAGCGAGGAACTGGCCGCCATCTACCAGCACCTGCACGCTACGGGCCTCGCCCATTCCTTCGAGGCGTGGCGCGGCGGCGAACTGGCCGGCGGCGTGCTGGGGCTGGTGCTGGGCGGCGCCTTTATCGCCGAGAGCAAGTTTCACCGCCAGACGAACGGCAGCAAGGCGGCGCTGATTGGCCTGGCGCGCCGTCTGCACGCCCGTGGCTTTGCCCTGCTGGACGCCCAGATTCTGACCCCCCACCTGGAGACCCTGGGGGTGAAGGAGGTGGGGGGCCGCGCCTACCGCGCCCAGCTGAAGGCGGCCCTGGCGCTGGATGTGACGTTGGAGGACGAGGAAGCCGTGCCCTGAAGCCCGGCTGGGGGATTGGGGGCCTTTGCCCATAATTCACAACACTCATCCAAAAGCAAGCCTGTTTCCTGGCCGGGGCCGCGCCTAGGGTAAAAGCACCTCGACAATTCAGCACAAACGAGGCGCAGCGGCAGGAGGGCACGCTCCTGCCCGTAAGGAGGCTTATGGTCAAGAAAGCGGTGTTTGTACTGGTGGCGGCGCTGGTGCTGGGCAGCAGTGCTGGGGCCACCTCTGGTCCCTTTCCGCCCCAAACCCCCCCGATTTGCGGCGAGCCCGGCTGGCCCCCCTGCCAGCTGAAATAACCCCCACATCCCCTGGGGGCGGCGCCCAGACCGCGCCATGCACCGAGTGACCGTCACAGGCCGCCTCTATGTGGAGGCGGCCTGCGGCGTGTCATACGGCTTCTGAAACCTGCCAGCAGGTTCCCGGCCGGGCTGCGCAGCAGAGGAAAAAAAGACGGATTTCTGGGAGTTGCGCCTGGAAGGCGCCGCAGGAGAGGACCATCTGACTCTTGTCTGGATGTCCCGGACATGGACGGCAGGCCGTACTCACGGGGTGAGTGGGTTTTTCTCCCCGGAGGTTTGCCCAGGGAGAGGGGCAGCCCCCCTACCCGCTTTCAACGCCCGGCGCGACCTGCACGGCCGCCTTTCCGGTGAAAGGGGCGAGGCCGGGAAAGGTCACCGTGAAGGTGGTGCCCTGGCCCAGCCGGGTGTCCACCAGAATCTCGCCGCCAAAGTGCCCAGTCACGATGTCGTGGATGATGGACAGGCCCAGACCCGTGCCCTTGCCCACTTCCTTGGTGGTGAACATGGGCTCGAAAATGCGCGGCAGCACGTCTTCGGGGATGCCGCTGCCGGTGTCTTCGACTTCCAGGGTGCGCGCGCCGGCCTGCTGCCCAAAACGCACCGTGACATTGGCCCCGGGCGGGCAGGCGTGGATGGCATTGACCACCAGGTTGGTCACCACTTGGGTCAGGCGGCCCGGCTCGCCCTGCAAGGTCACGCCCTCCCGGGGGCGCTCGAACAGCAGATTGACCTTGGCGGCGCGGGCCTCGTGGGCCAGCATGGTCAGCGTGTCTTCCACGCCCGCCACCGCGTCGAAGGTGCGGCGCTCAGAGACGGTGTCGCGGGTGTGGCCACGAATCTTGCGGATAAAGTCGCCAATTCGGCTCAGGTTGCGCTGCGCGGCGTCAAGGCTGGTGGCCAGTTCCCGGGCAATCTCGCGGTGGTCGTCGTCGGTGACCTCGGGGTGGCCCACCGAATCCCGGTACTCCTGGGCCAGGCGCGTGGCTTCGTGCAGTTCGTTCAGGGTGGCGGCCAGCGGCGTGTTGATCTCGTGGGCCAGGCCGGCGGTCAGGCGCCCCAGCCCGGCCAGTTTCTCGCTGGACAGCAGCCGCGCCTGGCTGGCCTGCAGCGCGGCTTCGGCGGCCCGGCGCTCGCTGATGTCGCGCTCTACACTCAGCAGCATCTCGCGCCCCTGCAACGTCACCAGCGCGAGGTTGATCTCGACCGGGTAAATGGAGCCGTCGCGGCGCAGGTGCTCGGCTTCGAAGCGCAGGGTCCCTGCCTCGCGCACGCGCGTGCGGAAGGCCTCGTTCGCTGCGGGGTCTGCCAGCAGCGCCTCACCGTTGGGCAGGGCCACATAGGTACTTTTCCCAATCAGTTCTTCGGGGGCATACCCCTTCATGCGCGCCGCCACCTCGTTGCACTTCAGGATGGGCATCTCGCCGGCAAAATCCACCAGCATCACGCCGTCGGGCGAGGCCTCAAACAGCACCTCGAAGGTGCGCCGGCTTTCTTTCAGGGCCTGCTCCGACAGAACCCAGTCGGTGACGTCGCGCGAGTTCATCACCATGCCCTGCACATCGGGGTCGTCCAGCAGGTTGGTCGCCACCCACTCCAGCCAGCGGTACTGCCCGTCGCGGCGGCGAAAGCGGCTGGTCAGGCGCGAGGTCGCGCCGGGGCCGCCAAACACCGCCTTGGCGAACTCGGCGCGGATGGCCGCGTGTTCGTCGGGGTGCATGTAATTCAGCACCTGCTCCCCCAGGGCCTCTTCCTCATCGTGGCCCAGCACCGCCTGCATGGCTGGGCTGGCGTAGCGCACCTTGCCGCTGGGGCTGATCACCGTCAGCAGATCGCTGCTGCGCTGTACCAGGGCCCGGAAACGCCGCTCACTGGCCCGCAGGCGCGCCTCGGCCTGAAAGCGGGCCGTGACATCGCGCACCATCAGCAGCGCCACGCCCGCCTCTGGGTCCAGCGACTCGGCTGAGAGCAGCACGTCGCGCACCTCGCCGTCGGTCCGGCGCCACTGGGCATGGAGATCGTGCACGGCCGCGCCCGCGTTCAGGGCGGCCTGCAGGATGCCCAGCTGTGCGGGCACGGTCCACAGGCCAGCGTGCGCCGGGTCACCGGCCGGAAACACCGTCTCCAGCGTCGCGCCCACCACGGCGCCGAAGGCCGCGTTGGCATGCTGCATCTCGCCGCTGGTGCCGACCAGGGCCATGCCCATGGGACTGGCTTCAAAGACCTTCTCAAACCGCCCCAGGGCAGCGGCCAGGGCGTCTTGCTGCGCCCGCTCGGCGGTGATGTCCAGCATCACCCCACCCAGCGCCACCACCCGGCCGCCCTCCAGCAGCGGCGTGACCAGGTCGCGCACCCACACGGTGCGGCCACCCGCGGCCAGAAAGCGGTATTCCACCGAGGTGGGTTCGCCCGTCTCCAGGCTGCGCGCGTGCGAGGCCAGCACCCGGTCGCGGTCCTCGGGGTGCAGGCGGCTGACCCAGAGGTGGGGGGTACTCATCCACTCGTGTGGGGTAAAGCCCAGCAGGGGCTCAACCCAGCTGGAGACAAAGGTGGCGCGCTGGGTCTGGGGATCGGCCTCCCAGACCACGCCCTGCACCAGCGCCGCCAGCCGCGCCACCGGGCTGTGTTCACTGAGCTGGGACATGGGCATGGCGCCTTAGCCCCCCTCGCCGGCCAGGGCCAGGGCGCTGGCCACCTGCACGCGGTTGCGCCCGCCGGCCTTGGCGGCGTACAGCGCCTCGTCGGCCTGGGCGAGCAGCGCGGCGGCGCCGGCCACGGCCCCGGCGCCGCCCGGATCGGTGGCCACCCCAATGCTGGCGGTGACCTGCACCGTCTGGCCGTCCCAGTCCAGCCGCAGCGCGGCGATGTGCTCGCGCAGGCGCTCGGCCAGCACCCGCGCGCCGTCCAGGCTGGTGTGGGGCAGCAGCACCGCCAGTTCCTCGCCGCCGTAGCGCGCCGCCAGATCGGTGCCGCGCACCTGCTCGCGCAGCGCCGCGCCCAGGCGGCGCAGCAGGGCGTCGCCGGCCAGATGCCCGTAGGTGTCGTTCACCCGCTTGAAGTGGTCCACGTCAATGAGCATCACGCTGGTGGGGTGGCCGTGGCGGGCGCCCAGCCGCAGCGCCTCGTCCAGCCGCCCGGCCCAGGCGCGGCGGTTCATCAGGCCGGTCAGGTCGTCGGTGGTTGCCAGTTCAAAGAGCTGCACGTTCTGAATCGCCACGGCCGCCTGCGCGGCAAAGACTTCCAGCAGTGTCAGGTCTGCCTGCACGGCGGCGGGCGCGGCGAGGTCCACCAGCACCACGCCCACGTTGCGGTCCCCCACCTGCAGCGGCAGGGTGGTCAGCGGCTCGCGGCTGGGGCGCCCGCACTGCGCGGCCTGCACCACGGCCTGCCGTTCGGGGTCGCCCAGGTCGTGCCACTGCCGCCCCTCAAAGCGCCCGGTGGCCACGCGCACCTCAAAGGCCTGATCGCTGGGCACCGCCAGCAGGCTGCCGGGATGGCCGCTGCCGGGGTGGGCGCCGGGCACCACCGCCACGCAGGCTCCCGAAAAGCCCAGGATGCCCTGCAGCTGCAGCAGAATGCCGCGCAGCAGTTCGTCCAGCGATTGCAGGCGGTGCAGCTGCGGCGCGGCCTGCAGAATGTGGTTCAGGCCGTCGCGCGAGGCCAGAATGGCGGTCACGTGGCGGTGGGCCTTCAGGGCGGCGTCCACCCACACCAGCAGTTTGTCGGGGCCCTCGGATTTGTCGTGGTAGCCCTGGATATCCAGGTCGCGCAGCATGTCGCGCGGCGGGCGCTCGGAGGCGTAGCCGGTCTGCAGCACCACCTGCAGGCCGTGCCCACGCGCGCGCAGTTCGCGCACCACGTCCTCGCCGGTCATCCCGGCCATGAAGTAGTCCAGCAGCATCAGGTGAACGTCGTGTTCCCTCACCAGCCGCAGGGCTTCCTCGCCGCCGTCGGCGGTCAGGACCGTGTGGCCGCAACTGCGCAGCAGCCGCGCCACCGTGCCGCGCAGCTCGGCGTCGTCGTCCACCACCAGGACCGTGTGGCCACTGCTGGCCTGCTGCTGGCTCAGGCGGGCCATAGGCACCCCTGGCATGACACTGCTGTTCTGACCATGGGCGCACTTTAACGTTGGGGTTCTGGCAGGGTTCTTGCAACGTGAAACGGTTGAGAAAGGTGAAGTGTTGATGGTCGCCAGAGATGGGCCCTGGGGTCTGTGTCGTGGTCAGGCTGTTCCCTCAAGCCCTCACCCGGTTGCAGCGGCGGCGCGTTCCACGCCAGGGCTAACAGCCTGTGAATGCTGCCTGGGCCGCTGTTTTTACGAGCACACTTCTTGTTCATCCCCTATTCTCAAGTCTGCTCGGTGCCGCTCTGGATTCCACGCTCATTCGGGGCGCAGCGGTCCCAGCACGGTTGGCGGCAGCCCTGGGGCTTCCAGCGTCAATTGGTCTCCATGCACCACAAACGTCGCGTGCTGGTTGCCGAGCAGGGGCCACCAGTCCCGGACGCAGTAGATGATCATGTCTTGAAGGCCGCTGAGCAAGTGTTCGGCGTCTTGTGGATAGGTCAGGAAATCGTAGTCCTGCCACGCCCAGAGCCCACCGCACCCCACCCCCATTTCCCCGGGCGTGATCTCCAACGTGATCCCTGGGGGCAGCAGAGGCGCCAGCAGGCTCAGCAGTTGAGTGGCGTCGGCGGCGGTCATCTGGTCGTCCGTCATCCGCTAAACGTCTCCCACAGCAGGTAGGCGTTCAGGCCGATGATCACGGCCGCGCACAGCCAGCCGGCCGCGCGCACCAGGGGGCGGCTGACCAGCACGCCCATCAGGTCGCGCCGCGCGGTGAACAGCAAGAGCGGCACCAGGGCGAACGGCACCCCGAAACTCAGGACCACCTGCGAGAGCACCAGCACGCGGGTGGGGTCCAGCCCCAGCAGAATGACCACAAAGGCGGGCAGCATGGTCACCGTGCGGCGCAGCCACAGCGGAATGGTAAAGCGCACGAAGCCCTGCATGATCACCTGCCCGGCCATCGTGCCCACGGCGCTGCTGCTCAGGCCGCTGGCCAGCAGGGCCGTGGCAAACGCCACCGCCGCTGCCGGGCCCAGCAGCGGGGTCAGCGTCTGGTAGGCGGTTTCCAGGTTGCCCGCGTCCTCAATGTTCTTGCCGTAAAAGGTGGCAGCGGCCACTGCCAGCATGCTCATGTTGATCAGCCCGGCCAGCCCCATAGAGACCACCACGTCAATGCGGTTCAGGCGGCTTAAGCGCCGTTTTTCCTCGTCGTTGCGGGTGGGAATGCGGCCCTGGGTCAGGGCGGAATGCAGGTAGATTACGTGGGGCATGACGGTGGCCCCGATGATCCCCACCGCCAGATACACGCCTTCCGGCCCCGGAAAGCTGGGCACAAACCCTGGCCCCAGCGCCGAGAGCGCCGGCCGGGCCAGCACGAACTGCGTCAGGTACGCCACCCCGATTACCAGCACGAACGCGCCGATGGCCAGTTCCAGCGGGCGAAAGCCGCGCCGCTGCAGGGTGAGCAGCCAGAAGGTCACCACCCCGGTAATGGCCGCGCCCCAGATCAGCGGCAGCCCCGTGAGCAGGTGAATGGCCAGCGCGGCGCCCAGAAACTCGGCCAGATCGGTTGCCATCGCCACGATTTCGGCTTGCACCCAGTAAAACCACACCACCGGCCGGGGCCACTGGTCGCGGATGGTTTCGGGTAGGTTGCGCCCACTGGCAATGCCCAGCTTGGCGCTGAGGTTCTGAATGAGCATGGCCATCAGGTTGGCCGCCAGAATCACCCACAGCAGGGCGTAGCCAAACTGCGCGCCGCCCTGAATATTCGTGGCGAAGTTCCCCGGGTCCATGTAGGCCACCGAGGCCACCACCGCTGGCCCCAGAAACGGCAGCACCCGCCCCAGCCCGCGCCGCCCGTGCTGACCGGACAGCACGGCCTGGGCGCGGCGGGTCATGCGGGCGTCGAGGTGGTCACTGGGGGCTGCTGGCGCCTGGGGCGCGCGGGCGCCGTCGGGCGGGGCAGGCGACATGGGCCCTACCCTAGGCCCGCGCCCACGCGGCTGTCTACCGGGGCGCCGCTTGAGCAACCCCTGAAGTTGGGGCGGCCCTGGGCCCCTCTCCCCCTAGCCAAATCCCCGCCGGGCAGCCCCCGGGCCCGTACCCTGAACCCCATGACCGCTCCTGCCCCTGCCCCGGCCCAAGAGGCGCGTCCGGCCCCGCTGCGCGTGCTCATCTGCGACGAGATGAACCCCGGCGAGCTGCAGCACGAGGGCTTTGAGATTGACTACGAGGGCAACATGGCGCGCGAGGAGACCCTGCGCCGCCTGCCGAAGTACGACGCCCTGATCACCCGCAGCCGCACCCGCGTGGACCGCGAACTCATTGACGCGGCGGGCCCGCGCCTGAAGGTGATCGGGCGCGGCGGTGTGGGCGTGGACAATATTGATCTGGACTACGCCAGCCTGCGCGGGCTGCTGATCCTGAACGCGCCCGAAAGCAACAACGTCTCGGCGGCGGAACTGGCGGTCATGCACCTCATGGCGGCGGCGCGCGGCCTGACCCGCTCGGACCGCAAGACCCGCGCGGGCGACTGGGACCGCAAGTTCCTGGGCATGGAGCTGAAGGATAAAACCCTGGGCATCGTGGGCCTGGGCCGCATCGGCTCGATTGTGGCGGACCGCGCCCAGGGCCTGCGCATGCGGGTGGTGGCCTACGACCCCTACGTCCCCGAGAGCAAATTCGAGCGCCTGGGCGTGACGCGCGCCGCCACGCTGGACGAACTGCTGGAGCAGGTAGACGCCCTGACCGTGCACACCCCCCTGACCGAGGAAACGCGTGGCATGATCGGCGCCGCAGAGCTGGCGCGCCTGCGCCCCGGCGCCATCGCCGTGAATGCGGCGCGCGGCGGGATCATTGACGAGCAGGCCCTGGTGGACGCGCTGGGGTCCGGCCACCTGTTCGCCGCCGGGGTGGACGTGTTTGAAGACGAGCCCCCGGCCCCCGACCACCCGTTCCTGGGCGCGCCCAATCTGGGCATCACCGCGCACCTGGGCGCCAACACCGCCGAGGCGCAGGAGCGGGTGGGCGCCGAGATCGTCTCGCGCGTGCTGGCGGCCCTGCAGGGCGATGTGAGCAAGGGGGCGGTCAACGCCCCGGCCCTGGACGCCAAGACCCTGGAGGCCCTGGGCGGTTACCTGAAGCTGGGCGAGAAACTGGGGCGCATTCTGGCCCAGCTGCTGCCCGGCGCCCACGACCTGGAGGTGACCTTCCGGGGTGAATTCCCCGCCGACCCCGCCCCGGTGGTGACCAGCGTGCTGGTGGGCTACCTGTCCGGCCACACCGACGAAACGCCGAACATGATCAACGCCCGCGCCCTGGCCCGGGAACGCGGCCTGAATATCGCCGTTCGTGAGGAAACCGAAAGCCCCGACTACCAGACCGAAGTGATTGTGCAGGTCAAGAGCGGCGGCGGCGGTGAAAAGCAGCGCACCCGCACGGTGGGCGGCACGGTCTTTGGCCGCAGTCCCCGCCTGACCCGCCTGCGCGACTTCCGCGTAGAACTGGAACCCGAGGGTCACATCCTGATCGCCAGCAACCAGGACAAGCCGGGCGCCGTGGCCAAGCTCTCGGCGCTGCTGGGCGGCTGGGGCGTGAACATTGCCGGGATGGCCCTGGGCCGCGCGCAGAAGGGCGGGCAGGCCCTCTTTACCCTCACCCTGGACGACGGCCTGAGCCCAGAGCAACTGGCGCAGGTGCGCGCCCTGGATGTGATTGACAGCGCGTATCTGGTGCGGGTGTAGGAGGGGTCGAGGGGTCTAGAAGTCGGGGGGTCGAGAAACGGCAGGGGGCCGAGGGGTGTGCCACCCGAATCGGCCCAGTGCGGCCTCCTATGTGACGGGCCGCCGGGGCATCGGGTCCAGGCAGTAAGGCCGGCCCTGGCGCGAACCGTGGAGCTGCAGAGGGCCCTACGCTGAAGTCTCGACCACTCGACTTCTCGACCTCCCCAATGTCCCCTCACAGCGCCCGCCCCAGCCGGTCGGCCGCCACCAGCAGCACGTCCCACACCCCACTGAAGGGCGGGGCATAGGCCAGATCAGCTTCAAAAAGCTGCTGCACGGTGCCCCGCGTGTGCAGCAGCGCGGCCACCACATCCACCCGTTTCACGCTCTCGTGGTTCTGGGCCAGCAACTGCGCGCCCAGCAGGCGGCCGGTGCCCCGCTCGCCGGTCAGGCGCACATGGATGGGCCGGGCGGCCTCGTGGTAGCCGGCGTAATCGGTGCTTTGCACGTCCACGCTCACGGCCTTGATGCCCAGGGCTTCGGCCTCGGTCTGGGTCAGGCCGGTGCGGGCCACGCCCAGTTCGAAGGTCTTGAAGATGCCGGTGCCCACCACGCCGGGAAAGCGCGCTTCGCCGCCCGCCATGTTCACCCCGGCCACCCGGCCCATGCGGTTGGCAGTCAGGCCCAGGGGAATGTGCACCCGGCGCCGGGTGACGCGGTGCAGGGCTTCGGCATTGTCGCCAGCGGCGTACACGCCCGCCACACTGGTTTCCTGGCGCAGGTTGACCGCCACGGCGCCCGTGCGGCCCAGCCGGGCCCCGGCCGCGCGGGCCAGTTCCACGTTGGGGCGCACGCCCACAGCCACCACCACCACGTCGGCGCGCACCTGCCCCTGGTCGGTCTGCACGCCACTCACGCGGCCCTGGCCGGTCAGGCCCTGCACCGTCACGCCGCAGCGCACGTCCACGCCGCCGCGCTCCACCTCGGCGCGCACCTGCTGCTGCAGGGGCCGGTCCAGCATGCGCCCGGCCACCTCTGGCGCCTGTTCCAGCAGCACCACGCTCAGGCCCCGGGCCCGCAGGGCCTCGGCCAGTTCCAGGCCAATATAGCCGCCGCCCACGATGCAGGCCCGCCGCGCCCCCTGCAGGCTGGCGTCCAGCGCCTGCCCGTCTGGAATGTCGCGCAGCACATGTACGCCTTTCAGTGGGGTCCGGGCCCAGTCGGGGCGAACAGGGGAGACCCCGGTGGCGATCAGGAGGCGGTCGTAGGGCTCGGCCGCGCTGCGCCCGGTCGCGCGGTCCGTGACAGTGACCGTGCGGGCCTTCGCGTCCACCCCCGTCACGTCGTGGCGCAGGCGCACGCCAATGCCCCGGGCGCGCAGTTGCTCCGGGGTGCGGGCCACGAGGTCATCAAAACTGTTCACCTGGCCGCCCAGCACGTAGGGCAGGCCACAGGCGCCGTAACTGACCACCTCGCCGCGCTCAAAGACCACCACCTCGGCCCGGGGGTTGTGACGCTGCGCGCGGCTGGCCGCACTCATTCCGGCGGCCACGCCGCCCACGATCACGATGCGCATAGGGGCAGCCTACCCAGCCGCCCGCGCCGGGGGCCCGCAGCCCAGGGAACGCTCAAGGCTGGCTCACGGCTCCGGGGCCCAGCACCGCGGCCCGGAGCCAGCGAAAGACATGGTGGGTCAGGCCGCTGGGAACGCTGGGCCTCTGCCGTGGGTTGTCCGCGTTACCGTTTGACCTGCCACGGGTGGCTGGCCAGGGGAACGCTGCGCATGCCGGTCAGAGAGCCAATCAGGGTCTGGTCCTCGGCGAAATGGGTTTCCTCGTAAGCCTCGACCATAGACCAGCCCGCCGGGAGCTTCAGGTCGTAGCGCTGCTCCCACGCCCCAGTGGTGGGGGTGGCGTCGGTGACCACGTTGCCTGTGATGGTGACCGGCCGGTCTGCGTAGGCGAAATACCAGGCTTTCAGGGGCCGGAAGGGGTCCGGGTCCATGATGTCGATCTGGGCGTCCAGATCATCGCCGCTGAGCAGCGTGGTGCTGGCCAGCTTGGGATTGCCCTGCACATACAGCGCCTTGACGATGTTCCACCGGGCCTCGGGGTCGCTGACCACAAGGGCGCAACGGTCGTAGACGCAAGGGTCGTTGGTCGGCAGAAGCCGCGCCGTTTCGCGCAGGTAGGGGCGCATCTGGGCCGCGCTTGCCGTGAAGGTCAGCGTGAACTGGCCTGCGGCGTTGATCTTGCCACTGATGAGCACGTCATTTTTGCCCATGACCAGTCCAATGGTCTGGGGGCCATCCGTCCAGCCCTGGACTTTGCCGGTGTAGGCACTGGGGGCCGCCACGGTCCATCCCAGTAGAAGGGCGCCGAGCAACAGGGTTCGGGGGATCATGGGTTCACCATAACAACCCGGCCGGGCGGGGAAAACCGCACCTGTGGCCCAGGCCTGTCTGCCGCGCTGCCCACCGGTCACGAGACCCGGCCGGGGGCCTGTGGTTAGCGCCCGAAGGTCTGCACCCAGTACGTGGCGAAGGTGGTCTGCGGGGTGCCGTTGCCCATGCCGGCGCCAAAGCTCTGCCACTCCGGCTTCATCAGGACCGTGCAGTGGCCGGGGCTGTCCAGCAGGGCCTGCAGGGCTTCTTCCGGGGTCAGGACGTTGTAGACGGCGTTCTCGCCCACCGCCTGACCGGCAAAGCCACTTTCCTGGGCCCGCTGGGGCGGCTCGCTGCCGGTTACTGGGTTCACATGGCCGCGAAAGTTCAGCCGGATCATGTCGTCCACCTGGGTCTGGGCGGCGCGGGCCAGAGCGTCGTTCCACACCAGAGGCGGGGCCGGGGCAAACAGCTGCTGGCCGCAGCGCTGCCCCTGGCGCCGGGCCTCGTTGGTCAGCACCAGAAAGCGGCCCAGCCAGCCCTGAGGATCGGCGGTCTCGATCAGGGCGGGCTGCACGTACACCAGGGCCGCGCGCCCGTCCTGCACCGAGACGCCGTAGCGGGTAAAGCCCACGCGGTGCCCGCACTGATTGGCCAGCGCGCCGGCCACCGCCTTGACCTTGCCCAGCTTGGGCAGCAGAAAGGAACTGAAGCGCTTGGCGGGGTAGTGGCTGGCCTGCAGTTCGCCCTTCAGGGGAAAGCCGCGCAGCACCCGCCCGGCCACCGCGTCCAGCGCCTCATCACGCGCGGCGGCCTGCCCACAGTCGGCAAAATCTGCTGCCACCAGCCGGGCAAAAACCTCGCTGTCGGCCACCAGCGCGTCCGGGGCCAAGCGGGCTTCTGTGGTGGGCGCTGCCGCCCCAGTTGTCTGCGCGCCGGCCAGGGCCGCCAGGGTCAGGGCGCCCCACAGGGGCAGCGTGAGGCAGGCGGCAAGGTGGGGCACCTTCACAGTTCATCAGGTGTCCTCCCACATTTCGCTCACAAAGAGGTGGGTGGATGTGAGGTGTTTCACGCGTCCCACCGCCCGCCTGGCTACCGCCCCAGGTCGCGCCGCTCCAGCAGGGGCCACGCCAGCAGCAGCAGGGCCGCGCCCACCGCCACCTCGGCCGGCAGGGCGCGCAGGGAGACCGCCTCGCGCAGCGTCTGGCCGCCCAGGGGCAGGGTCCAGGGGTTCAGGTGGCCCAGGTCGCGCAGCGCCGGCACCTGACTGCTGAGGGTATGGGCCACCAGCAGCGCCACCCCCAGGCCCGCCCCGGCGGCGGCGGCGGGCCCAGCGCGCCCGGTGGCGGCGCCCACCGCCAGGGCCAGCGCCCCGAACACCCAGGCCCCCAGCGTGTGCAGCGCGGCGGTCTGCAGCACCAGTCCGGCGGGCAGCGCCGCCTGGAACACCGCCCCCAGTCCCCAGACCGCCACGAACAGCACCGCGCCCAGGCCCAGCACCAGGGTCAGCAGCGCTGCCCCGGTGCCCAGCAGCAGGTCGCGCCGCGTGACGGGCTGCGCCAGCGGCAGTTCCAGCCAGCCGCGTTCCTCGGCGCCGGCCAGCAGCGCCGCGCCCGTCAGGGCGGCGTACACGCTCAGCAGCGCGGGCATCAGGCTCAGCAGGCGTCCGCCCACATAGCCGGCGGGCGAGGTGAGGTCCTGGCCCACCAGCTGCCGCAGCGCCTCCGGGAGGTTGCGCATCAGTTCGTTCACCGCCGGGTCGTTGCGGATGCTGGGGTAAAAGGCCAGCACCAGCAGCGTGTAGGCCAGCAGAGACGCGCTCCAGACCAGCCAGCCGCGCCGGGCGTCGCGCAGGGCCTGCCGGTAGACCTCAGGCCACATGGCTTTCCCCCCCGGGCGCGCCGTAGTCCAGAAAGAAGGCGTCTTCCAGCGAGAACGGGGTCAGGCTGAAGGAAGCCACCTCTTCGGCCGCCAGGGCGCGCAGCAGCGTGTCGGCCGGGCCGCGCCAGACGCCGCGCCACTCCAGGTCGTGCCTGCTCACCTCGCTCAGGCCCGGCAGCGTGCCCAGGTCGCGGCCCGGGGGGCGGGCAAAACGCACCGATAGCCGCTGCGGCAACCCGGCGCGCAGGGTGCTCAGCGTTTCCTGGCGCACCAGGCGCCCGCCGCGCAGAATCGCCACCTGATCGGCCACATGCTCCACCTCACTCAGCACATGGCTGGACAGAAACACGGTGCGGCCCTGGGCGCGTGCCTCGCGCAGCAGCGCCAGCACGGTGGCCTGCGCCAGCGGGTCCAGGCCGTCGGTGGGCTCATCCAGAATCAGCACCTCGGGGTCGCCCAGCAGCGCGGCGCACAGGCCCACCTTCTGGCGGTTGCCCTTGCTGAGGGTCCCCACCCGGCGCGAGACGTCCAGGCCCAGGCGCTCGGCGGTCTGCAGGGCGCCCTGCGGGGAGACGCGGCGCAGCGCGGCGGCGCGGGTCAGCACCTCGCGGGCGGTGTGGCCGGGGCGCAACTTCACCTCGCCGGGCAGGTAGCCCACCCGGGCGTGGACGGCGGCGCGGTTGTGCCACACGTCATGGCCCAGAATCTGCGCCTGCCCGGCCGTGGGGCGCAGAAACCCCAGCAGCGTGCGGATGGTGGTGGTTTTGCCGGCCCCGTTCTGCCCCAGAAAGCCGAACACCTGCCCCGTGGGCACCGAGAGGCTGGTGGGCTGCAGGCCAGCGCCCCCAGCAAACTGTTTGCTCAGGCCGTCCAGCGTGATCGCGTTCATTCGGGCCTCCGGTTCAGGGCGTGCCACTGGGCCAGCACCTGGGGAAACAGGTCCAGCCACAGACGGTAAAAGGCGCCCATCTCCTGCAGGGGCGCAGGGTCGCCGCCCGGGGGCAGGGCGCGCAGCCCTTCCTCGGCCAGCTGCACAAAGGTGTTCAGTTTGCGGTTGCCCTGCTCGGTCAGTTCGGCCCAGGCGCCGGGGCGCATCCGGAAGCGGTCGGCGCGCTCGCCGGGGCTGGGGGCATGTTCGATCAGGCCCATCATCGTCAGGTGTTTCAGGGCGCTGCCCACGCCCGCGCGGCTGGCCTGCAGCAGCGCCGCCACCTCGGCCGCCGTGTGCCCGCCCGGCGGCGCGCACAGCAGCGTCCCCAGCACCCGCCCCGACAGGCGCGGCATGCCGATCATCTCCAGCAGCACCCCCGCCCGTTCCACGAACTGCAAGTGGTTGCTCATACCAACACTGTAAGACTTTTCAGTCATTTGTGGAAGTTGTTAAAAACCCGTCATAGGCCGGCTCGTGCAGACGGCGGTGAAGCCGACTGGAGGCGCCCCACTACTCTGGACCCGTGACCCCTAGCGCTTCCCCGGCTTTTCCCTTTGCGCCCCTCAACCGCGAGCGCCTGATCGCCCCGGGCCCAGTAGAGGTGGCGCCCGACGTGCTGGCGCAACTGGCCCAGCCCCAGATGCACCACCGCGCCCAGGCCGGCATTGACAAGCTGATGGAAGCGCGCGCCAAGCTTTCGCGCCTGCTGGGGGCTCCGTACGACGCGGTGATCACCACCAGCAGCGGCACCGGGGCTTTTGAGGGGGCGCTGGTGAGCACCACGCCCGTGGGCGCGAAGGTGGTCAATGCCCAGGCCGGCAAATTCAGCGAGCGCTGGGGCGAGATGGCCGGGCGACTGGGCTACCGCACCGAACTGGTGGCCCGCCCCTGGGGCGAGCTGCTGGACCCCCAGGAGGTCGCGGGCGCGGCCCGGGACGCCCACACCCTGCTGATCACCCACAGCGAAACCAGCACCGGCGCCCTGCACGATCTCGAAGCCATTGCCCGCGCCGCCCGCGCTGACAACCCGGACCTGATCATCATTGCCGACAGCATTACCTCGTACGGGGTGGCCGAACTGCGCCCGGCCGAGTGGGGCGTGGACGTGATCGTCTCGGGCAGCCAGAAGGGCACCGCCACCCCGCCGGGGCTGGGTTTCGTGCTGTTCAGCCCAGAGGTGCAGGCCCGCCTGATTCAGAACCCCGAGCGCGGCTTTTACCTGGACCTGACCCGCGAACTGGCCGGGCAAAAGGCTGGCAACACGCCCCAGACCCCGGCCATTAACCTGATCTACGCGCTGAGCACTGCCCTGGACCGCCTGCTGGCCGTGCCCCTGGAAGAGCTGTGGGCCGAGCAGCGCCGCAAGACCGACGCCCTGATCGCCGCCGGCACCGCCCTGGGGGCCCCCGCCTGGGCCGCGCGCACCAGCCCGGCGGTGGCGGTGCTGACTCCGCCCCAGGGCCTGACCGGGCGGCAGGTGGCCGCTGGGCTGGCCGCAATGGGCCAGCGCGCCCTGCCGGGGCAGGCCCCCCACGAGGACACCGTGTTCCGCATCAGCACCATGGGCTACGCCGACCGCTACGACGCCCTGGGGATTGCCGGCATTCTGGAAGACTGCTTTGCCGCCCTGGGCGTGAAGTTTGAACGGGGCGCAGCAGTGCAGGCCGCCTGGAACGCCCTGCGCTGAGCCCAGGCTTAAAGGAATGAGGGGCGCCGGTTGAAGGCTGACCGGCGCCCTTGGTTGTGTGTCCCAGGGCCGATGTTTGGCCGCTTCCCGGCTTCACAAGGCTCATCAGGGAGAAGAACCGTCGTCTGGCCCTACACGCCCCTTGCCTGCCGCGATTGGGACAGCGCCAGAAGGTCGAGCCGGGCAGGGGCGATGTCTGCGGCGGCGGCCCTCAAGCCTCCTCTGCCCAAGCCTCCATCACCCGGAGCGTGGCATTAGGCTTGCAATCGAAACCAAGCTGCCCATTCCGATGGCCTCCACAGGCCCACTGCTCAGCCAATTGATCTATGGTTGGAAAAGTCTGATATGTCATATTGTGCAGCCTATGAGATTGTTGCAAACTTGGAAGTATGACTCCTCCTGAGCTGTCACCCCCCGACCGACCGCCGCCCACTCCCGAGCATGTGGAGGCCGCCCAGCGCCTGGGCCACACCATGAAACGCCTGCACCGCCTGATCAGCAGCCGGGTGATGCGCGGCATGCAAGACGAGCTGCAGGGCCACGACCTCAGCTTTTCGCAGGTAACGGCGCTGCACCAGCTGCGCGCCCACGCACCCCTAAGCGTGACCCAGCTGAGCGAGCGCACCCGCCTGAGCCTGCCCGCCGCCAGCCACCTTGTGGAGCGGCTGGTGAAACGGGGGCTGGCCGCCCGCCAGGAAAACCCGGACAACCGCCGCGAGAAACTGGTGGACCTGACCGACGCCGGGCGCAGCGTGGTGGGGCGCATGGACGCTGAATTTGTGCGCGCCTATGTCACGACCTTCACCGGGCTGAACCTGGACACCATCACGGCAGCCGAGCGCCACCTGCAAAGCCTGCTGGACGAACTTGAACCGCTTTCGCCCCCCTGTCAGGAGCATCCATGACCACCCCTTCCACTGCCGAGCCCGCCGGGCGCATTGATTACGCCAAGACGCTCGATCTGCCCACCAAGCGCCTGATTCTCTTTGGCGTGCTGCTGGGCCTGTTTCTCAGCGGGCTGGACCAGACCATCGTGTCCACCGCCATGCCCCGCATCACCCAGGAACTCAACGGCCTGTCGCTGTACTCCTGGGTCACCACCGCCTACCTGCTCACCAACACCGCGCTGGTGCCCATTTACGGCAAACTCTCGGACCTGTACGGCCGCAAACCGATCCTGATGATCGGGATCGTGATTTTCCTGCTGGGCTCGGCGCTGTGCGGGCTGGCCGGCGAGCCCTTTCTGGGCAACCTGTTCGGCGGCGGCATGATGCAGCTGGTGGTGTTCCGTGGCCTGCAGGGCGTGGGCGCCGCCGCGCTGGGCTCGGTGGCCTTTGCCATCATCGCCGACCTCTTTGAGCCCGTGGACCGCCCACGCTACCAGGGGCTGTTCGGCGCCGTGTTCGGCCTAAGCAGCGTGATTGGGCCGCTGCTGGGCGGCTTCCTGACTGACCATGTGTCGTGGCGCTGGGTGTTTTACGTGAACCTGCCTATCGGGCTGCTGGCGCTGGCCTTTATTGCCAGCAAGATGCCCCGGCTGGCCAGCGGCCTGAAAGCGCGCGTGGACTGGCTGGGTGCTTTCCTGATTCTGGTGTTTGCCGTGCCGATGCTGCTGGCCCTCACCTGGGGCGCGGACGGCAACTACGCCTGGACCAGCCCCACCATCCTGGGCCTGTTCGGCCTGAGCGCCGCCGCCCTGATCGCCTTTCTGGTGGCCGAAAGCCGCCACGAAAGCCCCATTCTGCCGCTGACCCTGTTCAAGAACCCCACGTTTGCCTGGGGGGCCATTGCCCGCTTCATGATCGGGGCCGGGTTCCTGGGCGCCATTCTGTTCCTCAGCCTGTATCTGGTGCAGGTGCAGGGGGTGTCGGCCACCAAGGCCGGGACCGCCACCATTCCGCTGACCGTGGGCCTGATCATCGGGGCCGTCGGCTCCGGGCAGATTGCCAGCCGTATGGGCCGCTACAAGCCCCTGATGCTGATCGGCCTGATCACCGCTGCCCTGGGCTTTTTTGCCCTGTCCACCCTGAATGCCGATTCCAGCTATGGCAGCGTGGTCATTCGCATGGTGCTGCTGGGCCTGGGCCTGGGGCCCGCCCTGCCGCTGTACACCACCGCCCTGCAACTGGCGGTCAAGCCCTGGGAAATCGGCGTGGCCACCAGCGCCGGGCAGTTTTTCCAGCAGATGGGCAGCACGATTGGCACCGCCATTTTCGGCGCCGTGCTGACCGCCGGGGTCAGCAGCAACCTCGCCACCCAGTTTGCCGCGCAGGCCGCCGCCAACCAGGGCACGGTGGCGACCCGTCTTCAGGAAATTGGGGACAGCATCAAGGCCGGGGGCAACAAGAACGGGGGCGACCGTAACGCCACCCCCGAGACCCCCGAGCAGATTGGGGCCCGCTTCGCGACGCTGCGCCAGAACGTCACCAAGGCCATCGAAAGTGGCGACCCCGCCGCCCTGCAGGCACTGAAGACCGACAAGTTCATTGCCAGCCTGCCCGCCGAAGCCCGCACCCGCTTTACCTCGATTCCCGAAGGCGGCGTGCCCGCCCAGGTGAAGGCCGGCTTTGCCCAGACGCAGGCCGCCATCGAGCAGGCCGTGAACAGCGGTGATCCCAAGCAGCTGCAGGCCGTGGCCGCCAATCCCCAGCTGCCCCAGGAACTGCGCGCGCGCCTGAGCACCATCCCCGCCCAGGCACTGGCCGCGCCCCAGGCCCGCGAGCAGATTCTGGCCGGCATTCGCCAGGGGCTGGCCCAGGGTGAAGCGGCGGCGGCCCAGCAGGCCACGCAGCAGGCCCTCACGGCGGCGCTGAACGGCGTGAACGACGGCGAGAAGATCTCGCTGGCCAGTGCGCGCGCCGCCAAGGTGGCCTTTGCCGACACCATCTCCAGCATCTACCGCTACTCCATTCTGGTGGCCCTGCTGGCCTTCCTGGCCACGCTGATGATGCCCAACCTTCAGATTCCCCGCCGCGAGAAGGGTGAAAAAGCCGCCCCTGCCCACGTGGAGATCTAAAGCACGCTTCACGGCAGCGAACAGTTGCGCCCAGGGCCCTTCCTTGACCGGAGGGGCCCTGGGCTGTGATACAGAACTCAAGGGGTTCCAGACCCGTTGGGGCCACCCGGCGGCCCCCTCACCCTTCCGTCGCTGCGCTCCTCCCTCCCTCTCCCACCAGGGGAGAGGGGAACACAGCAAGGGATCAGGCGAGAAGCCAGTCATTTGAGAGCCGCTGACATCAAGAGGATGTTGGGTCTCGACCCTCTGCCCGCGTGGGACTCGAAGAGCGGCGCCGCAGCGAGGGGTGAGGGGGTGCTTTGGTCAACCGCTCTAAGCCCGTCTGATGACGATTCCGGTTCATCTGTTCTTCCCTCACAGGTGAACCCGTCGGGAGGGGCGGTCACGGATGATCCGGCAGGCGTATAAGGCGGCGTGGGCTCACCCCGCGCCCCCTTTACTTCAGATACGGGCCAAAGCGCGCCAGGGTCTCGGCGTCGGGGGTCTGGGTGACGCGCACCACCCGGTTGCCGCCAAAGACCATCAGCAGGTGGCCAGTTGAAGCCTGCACCTTGAGGGTGCCCTGGCTCACCTGATAGGGCCCCGTCAGCACCGCCTGCACCGTGGCGGGGTCGAAGATCAGGGCCGCGCCCGACAGCGCCGGGGTCTTGGCCTTCACCCCGCCCGAGGCCACCACGAAACCCGTGTTCAGGTACACGGTCAGCGTGGGGGCGCTCAGGCCCTGCAGGCGCGCGTCGCTGTAGGTCACGCCGCCCGAGGCCGTAACCGTGCCGGCCTTCAGGTCGTAGGTCAGCTGCGGGGCGCTCAGGGTGCCGCCCTGCTTGGTGGTTACGGCAGCGCCCTGGGCTTTGAGGGTCTGCCCGGGCAGCAGGGTCAGGCGCTGGGCACTGAGCTTCAGCCCGCTGCGGGCATCAGTGGCGGTGCCGCCCTGGGGCAGTTCGGTGGCGCCCGTCTCCAGGTTCAGGCGCTGCTCGCCGCGCGGGGTGACGTTTAAGCCGCCAAAGGTCAGGGCCTGGGCGCCTACGCTTAGCAGGCCCAGCAGCATCAGGGAAAGAACTCGGGGCATCCCGTTACCCTACGCGGCGCCGCTCCGTGGGGCGTGAGGGAACGCGTCAGCTGGGCTTCAGCTCATGGTCTGTCATCCGCTCGCAGGGCCCGGGGCGCTAAGCTCGGCGCAGTGAAGCCCGCCGCTGTCTCTGTTCCGCTGCGTGGCGCCGCCCTGGCGCTGCTGTCTGTTCTGTCCACGGCCCTGGCTGCCCCCCGCGTGGGCCAGCACGACGGCTACACCCGTCTGGTGTTTGACCTGCCGCGCGTGGCCGCCAGTCAAGTCAAGGTGGCGGGCCAGAGCGTCACCGTAAAGCTCGATGTGCCCCTGAAAACCGAGCAGGGCCCCCTGAATGCCCCGGGCGTGACCGCCTACGCGGTGGCCGGCGGCACCGTCAGCGTGACCCTGGCCAGGGGCCACGCGCAGGCCAAGGTCAGCGTGTTGCCCCCCGCGGCCGGGCAGACGGCGCGGCTGGTCATTGACGTACCTACCAGTGTGGCCGCCAGCCGCATGCCAGCCACGCCCACCCCCCCGCCAGCGGCAGTGGCCCGCCCGGTCAGCACCGCGAGCCCTGCCATCCGCCCCCGTGTGGTGCTGGACGCCGGGCACGGCGGCGTGGACAGCGGCGCCGTCAGCCGCTGGGTGCGCGAAGAGGACGTGACCCTGGACATTGCCCTGCGCACCCGCGCGGTGCTGGTGCAGCACGGCGTGGACGTGGTGATGACCCGCACCGCCGACCAGCACCTGAGTGCCAACAAGCGCGCCGACCTGGAGGCCCGCTCGCGGCTGGCGAACACCGGGCAGGTGAGCGCCTTTGTCAGCATTCACGTGAACTCAGCCGGGCCCAGTGCCCAGGGCATCGAGACCTATTATTTCGGGCAGCCGCTGGCGGGCAGCACGCGCAGCCTTGCGGTGCAGGAAAACGGTGGCGGCAGCGTGGGGGAAGAACTGACCCGCGCCGCCGCCAGTCTCGCGCAGAACCTGCTGGGTGACCTTCTGGCCCAGGCCAAGGTGGCGTTCAGCCGTCAGCTGGCCAGCAAGGTGCAGGGTCAGCTGATCGCCGCCACGGGCGCGGTCAACCGGGGCGTGCGCACCGACGCCTTTTATGTGATCCGTAACCCCACCACGCCTGCCATTCTGGTCGAAGTGGGCTTTGGCAGCAGTCCGGTGGAAGGCCCCCTGCTGGCCCAGGCCGCCTACCGCGAACGCGTGGCCCAGGCCCTGGCCCGCGCCATTCTGGATTTCCTGAACACCAAGTAAGGGGGACGGGTCAGGCGTGGCCGCGTGGTGGGCGCCGCAGAGAAGGAACCCCCGGGACAGTGGCGAAGAGGACCCCACCCAGCGCAACGGGAGGCGTCCTGAATCCCTGGGCACAGGACCCCTTGGTGGGCCGGCCCACCGCTCCTGCGCACGGTCAGTGGGCACGCCTTCAGCGCCTGCTCAGCCCGGGTTGAATCCCAGCCGGGAGCGGCACTGTACTATCCTCATGTTCTGGAATCACTTCCATGTCTGGTGAAGTGACGCGGCCCGTTTTTGTCTGTTCGGAGGTTCACTCATGACCATTACACGTTCCAGCGGCATTCTGCTGCACCCCACCAGCCTCCCCGGGCCCTACGGCATCGGCGAACTGGGCCAGTCTGCGCGCACCTTTATCGACTGGCTGGCCCGTGCGGGCCAACGCTACTGGCAGGTGATGCCCCTGGGGCCCACCGGCTACGGCGACAGTCCCTATCAGGCGTTTTCGGCCTTTGCGGGCAACCCCTACCTGATTGACCTGATGGCGCTGCGTGAACACGGCCTGCTGGACGAGCGCGACTTTGCCGACGTGCCCGAATTTTCGGCCGACAAGGTGGATTTCGGCTTGCAGTACGTGTGGCGCAACCAGATGCTGGAGCGGGCGCACGCCCGGTACGCCTCGGGGGGCGGCCCTCACCTGACCCCGGATTTCGAGGCGTTCAAGGCGGCCGAAGCCGAGTGGCTGGATGACTACGCCCTGTTCATGGCGCTGAAAGAAGCCCACGGCGGCCTGCCGTGGAATGCCTGGGAGGCGGGCGCCCGCGACCGCGACCCCCAGGTGCTGGCCCAGGCCCGCGAGCGGCTGGTGCACGTGACCGAGCGGGTGAAGTTTATTCAGTTCCTGTTCTTCCGCCAGTGGACGGTGCTGCGCCGCTACGCCGCCGAGAAGGGCATTCAGGTGATCGGGGACATTCCGATTTTTGTGGCGATGGACTCCAGTGACGCCTGGGCCGGGCGCGATCAGTTCTATTTCGACGATCAGGGCCAGCCCACGGTGGTGGCGGGCGTGCCGCCGGACTATTTCAGTGAAACCGGGCAGCTGTGGGGCAACCCCCTCTACCGCTGGGACGCCATGCAGGCCGACGGCTTTCAGTGGTGGATCAAGCGCTTTCAGGGCAGCCTGAAGCTGTACGACGTGATCCGTATTGACCACTTCCGGGGTTTTGCGGCGTACTGGGAAATTCCCTTCCCGGCCGAGACCGCCATTCATGGCCGCTGGGTCCCCGCGCCCGGCCACGCCATGTTCGAGGCGGTGCTGGGTGCGCTGGGCGAACTGCCTATCATTGCCGAGGACCTGGGTGTGGTGACGCCCGACGTGGAAAAGCTGCGCGACGATTTTCAGTTTCCTGGCATGGCGGTGCTGCAGTTTGCCTTTGGCGGCGGCGATTTCAGCGTGAACGACTTCCTGCCGCACAACCTGCGCGAGAATCAGGTCGTCTACACCGGCACCCACGACAACGACACCACGCGCGGCTGGTGGCGCGCGGCCGATGAACTGGAGCGCCACAACTTCCGCGTGTACACCAGCAGCGACCCCAGCGAGGAGACGTTCGCCGCCCTGCTGACGCGCATGGCCTTTGAAAGCCGCGCCAAGCTGGCCGTGGTGCCCCTGCAGGACATCTTTAACCTGGGCACCGAGGCCCGTATGAACCTCCCCGGCACCACCGGCGACCACAACTGGACCTGGCGCTACCGCCCCGAAGCCCTGCGCGCGGACCTGGCCGTGGCCCTGCGGCAGCTGACCGAGGACACCGGCCGCCTGTAGCGGGAAGAGGCTGATGGCAGAAAGCAGATGGCGGGGGTTGGTACCTTCGCCATCTGCTTTCTGCCATGGCTCTCCTGTCCATCAACCTTCCACCATCAACCCTCTACAGTATCCCCATGAAGCTCTACACCAAAACAGGAGACGGCGGCACCACGGGCCTGTACGGCGCCGAGCGGGTCAGCAAGGCCAGCGCCCGCGTGGAGGCCTACGGCACGGTGGACGAACTGAATTCGTTTATTGGGCTGGCGCGCGCACACAACACCCGCAGCCACAAGCCGGACCCCGCACTGGACCAGGACCTGGAATACCTGCAAAACGCCCTCTTTGACATTGGCGCCGATCTGGCCACCCGGTCCGGCTCGCGCTACGAGGCCAAACTGTCGCGCATGGACGGCCAGGACGTGACCTTTCTGGAAGCCATGATTGACCGCTACCAGGAAGCGGCCCCGCCCTTTACCGGCTTCGTGCACCCCGGGGGCACGCCCGCCGCCGCCACGCTGCAGGTGGCCCGCGCGGTGGCCCGCCGCGCCGAGCGCGAGGTGATTCGCCTGCAGGCTGAAGAAGAGATCAATACCCAGGTCGTGATCTACCTGAACCGCCTGTCGGACCTGCTGTTCATCATGGCCCGCGCCGCCAACCAGGGGGCGGGCCTGACGGAAGAGGCGTGGCTGGTCAAGGGCCGCCGTCCCCATACGCTGGAATAAGCAGGTCAGAAGGAGGCGCAAGAACGGCCCGGTGGCTGCATCAGCCCCGGGCCGTTTTTGTGGGTGGTGTGGGTCAGACAGGGTGGGTTCGTCCTGGGCCACTTTCTGCGCGCCGGGCTCGGCCACAACCGTTCAAGTCGCGCGGACCTGCACTGCGGCCCAGAAGGCACCAAGTTGCGCATGGCCATCTGGATGCGCCCCTCCTGCCCCTGTCCTATTCCAGCGGTTCGCCGCAGTGGGGGCAGTAGCGCATGGAGCGGGCGGCGGCCTGTTCTTCCTGACGGAGCCGGGCCAACTCCTCGGCAAAGCCGCTGGCCACCATCCCGGCCGGCAGCGCCACCATGCCCACGCCGAACAGCATGATCAAGCCGGCCGCTGCCTTGCCCAGCGGCGTGGCCGGGTACACGTCGCCGTACCCGGTGGTGGTCAGGGTCACCACCGCCCACCACAGCGCCTGGGGAATGCTCTCAAAGCCCTTGGTGCCGGCCTCCGCTTCCACCTGATACAGCACACTGGCAGCGATAAACACCAGCACAATCACGATCAGCACGGTGGTCAGCAGTTCGCCGGCGCGCTGGGCGATCACCCGGCCGATCAGCAGCAGCGAATCCGAATAGCGGCCCAGTTTCAGCAGCGACAGCAGTTTCAGGAGCCGCAGCCCACGCAGGCTGGCCAGGGCCGCGCTGCCCGGAATCAGCAGCGAAAGCAGCACCACGAGGTCAATGAGGGGCAGGGGCGCGGTGGCGTAGCGCCAGTAATCGGCCGGGCGTGAACCGTAGCCGGGCCGCAGCGGCGTCACGTACAGCCGCGCCAGATATTCGGCGCCGAACACCGCCGCGCACACGTAGTCAAAGGCCCGGATGGCCGCGCCATATTCCCGCTCCACGCTGGGCACCGTGCCCACGATGGTCAGGGTCACGGTCAGTAGGATCAGCACCACCAGCAGCGCGTTAAAGAGGCGCTCGGCCAGCCCCGCGCCGTCGGTGGGGTCCAGAAAGTCGCTCAGGCGGTGCATCAGGTCCGGGTGGGCAGAGCGGGGCATGGGGGAGCCGCCGGGGCCAGGGGGCTGGGCTAGCCCCTGATCCTCGCTTTCATCGCTCGCCCGGCCCATGCTCAGAGCACCACGTGGGGGGCGAAGGTGGCGCGGTTGTCGGTCACGCGGCTGCGGCCCTCGCGGATGCCCAGGCCGCAGACCTCGGCGCCGGCCACCCACACGCCCAGCACCGGGTAACGCGGGCCGTCCTCGGCCTCAAAGGTGGGCAGTTCGGTGTAGGCCTGTTCCACGGCCGCCAGGTCGCCGTACACGCCCGGCGTGCTGGCCTGCCCCGGCAGCTGCACATTTTGCCCTTCGCGGGAAAACAGCGGCTTTTTCACCACGTTCTCGCCCAGCGCCCCGGGGGTCAGGGTGGCGGGCAGCAGCGCGGGGTGGCCGGGATAGTGTTCGTGCAGCAGCGCCAGCAGGCCCTTGCTGCCGGTGGCTGTCTTCCACAGCGGCTCCAGAAAGCGGGTGCCGGTGCTGGCCAGGAAGGCGGCGTCGCGCGATTCCCAGGCGTACTCGTAGGGCCACAGCCACATCAGCTGCCGGATGGGCAGGCTCCAGGTGTCCAGCAGGTAGCCTTCCTGGGGGCTGGTGCCCAGTTCGTCGGCAAACAGAAAGGCCCCCCGGATGCCCGCCGCCTCGGCCAGTTCGCGCAGGTAGGTCACGGTGGCAATGTCCTCGTCCACCCGCGCCGAACTGAAGGTCACCTCATGCAGTCCCCGCGCCGCGTTCAGGTGCGCCCACTGCTCGCCCAGGCCCTCGTGGATGGTGTTCCACTGCGCGGCCCCGGCGGGCAGTTCGCCTCGGCGCTGGCGGTCTTCGAGCCACTGCCACTGGCTGACCGCCGCTTCCAGCAGGCTGGTGGGCGTCTGGGCATTCACCTCCAGCAGCTTCACGCCCCCCTGGCCGTCGTAGGCCACGTCCAGGCGCATGTACACCGTGGGGTCGTCGCGCTCCCAGGAGTCGCGCACCGCCGAGTGCAGAAAGGCGGGAATGCCCAGTTCGGCCAGCCGCCCGCCCTCAATCGCGTGCCCGGTCACGGCCAGCACCATGTCGGTCAGGTCCTGGGTTGTGGCCTTCAGCGTCTCGATTTCTGCCGGGCTGAAGGCGTAAAAGCCGTCCTCGCTCCAGTAGGGCACCGGGTGTTCGGGGGTGGCGGCGTACCACGTAAAGCCCACCTCGCGCAGCCGCGCTTCCCAGTCCGGGCGGGGGGGAAGGGTCAGGCGCTTCATCCGCCGTACCCGCTGCTGGTACTGCTGGCGCGGGCGGTGCTCGTCAGGCCGCCGCGCGAGACCGTCGAGGCGCTGTTGACGGAGCTGCCCGTGGGGGTGCTGGCCGCCGGGGGAGCGCTGCGGCGGCTGGCCTGGACGGCGGCCCCCGCCACGACAGCGCCCACCACAGCTTTGGCCGCCTTGCTGGTCTTGCCGGACTTCAGCTTGACCGAGTGGTCGTTGTCGCAGTCGAGTTCGCCGTCGGCCTCCAGTTCGCAGCCTTCGGGGATGGTGGCCAGCTGGGCCGGCTGCGTCTGGTAGGTCTGCGCGGGGCTGTCCATGCACGAGGCCAGCAGGCCGGGCAGCACAGTGGTCATCAGGGTCAGGTGAAATCGTTTGGTCATGATCGGGTCCTGGGAAAAAAAGGGAGGGCTTGAGGCCGGCTGCGGAAGGCGGCCCCCCGGCGCCGTCCTGGCGGAACCGAGGCGAGATGCGGCTCTTGTGCTCGGTCCGTTTGACGGAAAGGCGGTGTTAGCTGCTGCCGCTGCTGGAGCTGCCCGCGCGTGCACTGCTGGTGAAGCCGCCCCGGCTGACGGGCGCCTTGAAACTGCCGTAGGTGCCCTTTTTGCTGTCGTAGGTCAGCCCCGAGCTCGACAGGCCGCCGCTGCTGCTGTAGCCGATATAGCGTGTGGTGCTGCCCACAATGCGCGCGTAGGGGCCGTAATATCCACCGCTGCTTTTCTGGCAGGGATTCGACAGGCCCCGGTTGATCATGGTGCGGTTGGCCGCAAGGCAGTCGGCGTAGGAGTTGTACCGCACGCGGCTGTACCGGTCGAGGTCCAGATCGTCATTGCAGGCCGCCAGTACCGCAGGCAGCGCGGCGAGAAGGGGGAGGGTGAAGCGCTTTCTCATGTTCCTCAGTACGAAGGCGATCATCCAAAAGTTGCAGGTGAACAGAGGACGGTGACTGGCGGGTCGCGGCCCGGCTCGGTCGGGTTGCCAGGCAAGTCAGGGTGCTTAAAAGAGCTCGTGGGCAGCGCGCATTTTGCGACTTTTTGGGGCTCTGGAAGGGGGAGAGCGCCATCCTCACCGGCTGGCCCTGATCCGGCTCAGAAAATGGCCGTGCCTGGGCGTGTCCAGACGCCGACACTCCAAGCAGGCCCAGGCTGGATGCCCCCCGGGGTGGTCCAGTTTTGCCCTGCCTCTCTAGCCCTGTACCTGTTCCCGAATCAGGCGTGCCAGTTCCCGCCCCCCGGCCTGCGCCTGTGCGGCGCTCAGGCCGCCGTAGCCCAGCAGCAGCGCCTCGGGGACTGGGCCCGCGAAGGTGTAGCTCTCCAGGGTGCTGACGTGGATGCCCCGTGCTGCCAGGGCTGCGGCGAGGGCCCTGGCCTGCAGGCCACCGTGCAGGTGCAGGCACAGGTGCAGCCCGGCCTCAATGCCGCCCAGGGTGGCGTGGGGGGCCAGCCCCTGCAGTTCGCCGGTCAGCGCAGCGCGCACCTGGGCGTGCCAGCGCCGGGCGCGGCGAATGTGGCGGTCGGCATGTCCGCCGGCCAGCAGCCAGCACAGGGCCTGCTGCACCGGCAAGGGGTGCCCGAAATCCAGCAGGGTGCGCGCCCGCACCAGGGCCGGGCGCAGCGCCGGGGGCGCCACCACAAAGCCGGTGCGCACCGCCGGGGTCAGCACCTTGCTCAGGGTGCCCAGGTACAGCACGCGCCCGGCCGCGCCCGTCTGGGCCGCCAGACTGGCCAGGGTGGGCAGCGGCGGGGCGTCGTAGCGGAATTCGCCGTCAAAGTCGTCTTCCACAATCAGGGCGTCGTGGGTTCTGGCCCATTCCAGCAGGGCGAGGCGCCGGGGCAGGCACATGCGCCCGCCCAGCGGGAACTGGTGGCTGGGGGTCACGTACGCCAGCCGCGCCGGGGGCGTCTGCGGGCCCACGATCAGGCCGTCCTCGTCCACGGGACCCGGGATCAGGGTGTGCCCGGCGTCCAGAAACACCTGCCGCGCGGCGCGGTAACCGGGGTTCTCCATCAGCACCGCCGAGCCCGGTGGCAGCAGCGCCCGCACGATCAGGTTCAGGGCGTGCAGGGTGCCGCTGGTCACCAGCACCTCCTGTTCGGTAGCAGCCAGGCCACGCTGGCGCCCCACAAAGGCCGCCAGGGCCGCGCGCAGGTCGCGCTCGCCAGCGGGGTCGCCGTAGTCGCCGCCCACCGGGGCGCGCGCCGCCGCCGCCCAGGCCTGGCGCCACGCGCGGGTGTCCAGCGTGCGGGTGCCGGTCACGCCCAGCCGGAAGTGCAGGCCTGTTGCGGGTGGGTTGGCGTCCACGGGCAGGGGGCCTGTGGGGGGCAGCCACGCGGGCACCGGGGCGGCGGGGGCCACCGGGGCGGGCAGGGCCGGGGTGGCGGGGCGCACGCGGGTGCCCCGGCCCACCTCGGCCTGCACGGTGCCGTCGGCCAGCAGTTCGGCGTAGGCGTCCTCGGCCACCCCGCGCGTGACCCCCAGCGCCCGCGCCAGGGTGCGGGTGCCGGGCAGCGGCGCGCCTGCGGGCAGCACGCCCCCCAGCACCGCCGCGCGCACCTGCCGCGCCACCTGGGCGTGCAGGGGCTCTGGGCTGTGCCGGTCCAGGCTCAGGGCAAAGGGCAGGTCGTCGGTCCGGGCCGCAGGTGGCCCCCCGGTCTGCGTCAAAAGTGGAGCTGTGCTGGGGGCCACCATGCCCGCTAGTGTACCCCCATGACCGCCCGCACCCTGCGTTCTTTGTCTCTAGAGGCGGCGGCCCTGGCCCTGCCCGCCCTGCGCGAACTGCGGCCGGGGTCGCCGCACACGGCGTCCCCCGAAGCCCTGCAGGCCGTCCTGGCCCTCACCCAGCCCGAGGGCTACCGCCTTGTTGAGGCCTTTGAGGCGGACCAGCCCGCCGCCGTGGCTGTGGCCGGCTCCCGCGTGATGCACCTGCTGCACGCGGGCCGGACGCTATACGTGGACGATCTGGTCACCCGCCCCGAAGCGCGCGGCCGGGGCCATGCGGGCGCCCTGCTGGCGTGGCTGGAAGGTGAAGCCCGGAACCTCAACTGCACCGAACTGCACCTGGATTCTGGCGTGGGGCCAGCGCGCTTTGCCGCCCACCGCCTGTACCTGAACGCGGGCCTGAACCTCACCGCGCACCACTTTGCCAAGGAGCTGCCATGACCACCCCTGCTTTCTACGACCCGGCCGCGCGCGATCCCAGCCTCAGCCGCCGCCCACAGAACCGGCGCGACGACGCCTGGATCGCCGCGCTGCTCTCCCGCGTGCCGCTGGGCCGGGTGGCCACCCTATGGCAAGAGGATGGCGGCCCCGCATGGCCATTCGTGACGCCGCTGGCCTTCGCCTACCGCCCAGAGCGGCACGACCTCGTGTACCACACCAATGTTGTGGGCCGCCTGCGCGCCAACACCGCGCAGGGCCACCCGGCTGCCTTCGAGGCCTCGGAAATCGGGCGTCTGCTGCCCAGCACCTCGCCGCTGGAACTGGGGGTGCAGTACCGCTCGGTGATCGTGTTCGGCACCGCCCGCGTGCTCACCGACCCTGCCGAAGCCCGCGAGGCCCTGACCGTGCTCAGCGAGCGGGTGTTTCCGGGGCTGCGCATTGGGCAGCACACCCGCCCCATTCTGGACAGCGACCTGGCGCGCACAGCGGTCTATTCGCTGGCCATTGAGCGCTGGAGCGGCAAGGAGAACTGGGCCGAGGCGGCGGTACAGGAGGGCGGCTGGCCGCCCCTGCCGCCCGAACTGGCCGCGCCCCGCCCGCTGGCAGGGGCGCTGTGACCCGCGCCGACGCCCTGCAGATGGGGCTGCTCTCGGCCTTCTGGGGCATCTCGTTTCTGCTGATCCGCCTGAGTGTGGAGGTCTTTCCGCCCGCCTGGGTGGCGCTGGGCCGCTCGGTGTTCGGGGCGCTGGTGCTGCTCGCGGCGCTTCTGCTGGGCCGCCACAGCCTGCCGCCGCTGCGGCTGTGGAAACCGCTGCTGCTGGTGGCGCTGCTGAACAACGTCATTCCCTGGTCGTTCTTCGCCTGGGGCGAGCAGACGGTCAGCTCTAACATCGCCGCCATCCTGAACGCCACCACGCCGCTGTTCAGCCTGCTCATTGGCCTGGGCCTGCGCGACGCCCAGCTCTCTGGCCGCGTGGCGCTGGGCGTGCTGCTGGGGCTGGGGGGCGTGGTGCTCACGGTGGGCGGCGGCGTGCAGGGCGGGCACGCCACGCTGTTCGGGGTAGGGCTGCTGCTGGCGGCCAGCCTGGGCTACGCCTGCGCCACGGCGGTGGCCAAACGCACCCTGTCGGGCCTGAATCCGGTGGGGCTGGCGCTGTCGCAGCTGGGGCTCTCGGCGCTGATGCTGACCCCCGTGGCCCTGAGCGGCGCGCAGCCGGGGCCCCTGACCTGGACGGCGGTAGGCGCGCTGGCGGTGCTGGGTGTGGTGGGCAGCGGGCTGGCGTACCTGCTGTACTACGGCCTGCTTTCGCGCCTGTCGGCCACGCAGCTCACGGCCGTTACGTACCTGCTGCCGGTCTGGGGTCTGTTCTGGGGCGCGCTGGCGGGTGAGGCGGTGGGCGTGACCTCGCTGCTGGGCGTGGCGGTGGTGCTGGCCGGGCTGCTGCTGCTGAACAGCCCACGCCGGGCGCCCAAACCGGCGCCCGCCGGTGCC